>CAKUYG010000100.1 GCA_934702165.1 uncultured Bacteroidales bacterium
AGAAGTCAAAATCGATGCCATCGGCAAAATCCAGATCCTTCAAGCCGCGCAGTTCGGAAAGCATAGTTTTCACGGCATAGACATCCCCGAAAACAAAAGTGCAGACAGCATCTCCCACAAGAACCATGGCTGATATACACAGAGGAAGCACAAGGACGCAGATCAGCATCATCGACAGCCACTTCTCGAAAGCGGATGCCGGAATCATGAGCCAGTCTGAGCCGTAACGCCTGTCTGTAATCTTCCCCCAAATCTTGACAGGAGCGACGAGCACCGTCACAAGAAGGCCGATGTATACGGCCACATAGCGTATAGGGTCGGGCATGTCGGCGACATGACCGTTGATCGTAAGGCAGAACAGTTCGGATACCACAAAAACGAACAGCGGAAGCAGGGCCAGGATAAGCATGGACCAGCCGAAATTGTTTTTGGAATTACGCAGGTCGTAGATGAAATATTTACCGAACCTGCTGAAATCAAATATGTTATTCATTGTCAAAAAGCGATTTTACAAGTTCTTTGTTTTTGTGTACAGCGTTGAAGAGCGCCTCGATGTTGACTTTGCTGTCTTCGCCTTTCACATTGGGGTACACCTGTATGAATCCACCAGGCAGCTGCTCGGAGTACAGGCTCTCCGGATGGAGGGTCGTACCATAATCAAAGAATAGTTTGTCTGAAATCCTCTCCAGAGAGGCGTTGAGAAGCACATCCTGGCGATCAAGAATTATTATCGGGTCGATCACGTTCTCCAGATCCCTCACCTGATGGGTGGAGATCACTATCGTAGAGTCTTCCGGAGTGTACTTGAGTATCGCGGAGCGGAACTGCGCCTTGGACGGTATGTCGAGCCCGTTGGTCGGCTCATCCATGAAAAGATGTTTCACAGAGCATGCGAGGGCGAAGGAGATGTGGGTCTTCTTCAGCTGCCCTGCCGACATTGTGTTCATCTTCTGAGCCTTGTCAACTTCGAAGACCGTCATGATTTCGGAGAAAAGGTCAAGGCTGAAGCGTGGCCAGAAACAGCCGCGTGACTTCGCCCATGCAAGGGCCTTGTCATAAGAAGGCACGACCTCATCCGGGAGGAAATACTGGTCAGCAAGCAGAGACGGCTCCCGCTTGTACGGGTCGTGGCCATCGGCATCTACGGAGCCGGCCAAAGGCTTCTTCAATCCGCAGAGAAGGGTCAGCAGAGTAGTCTTTCCTACCCCGTTCTCACCCAGAAGTCCATATATCTTGCCTGGCTCAAGACTCAGGCTTATATTCCTGAGGACTTCCTTCTTGCCGTAACTGAACGCCAGATTCTGTGTTTTTATCATTATTGTGTATTACTTTATTAGTACACTGCAAATATAATACAAAAAACTGAACATCCAAAAAAAATCAGCCGCATCACTGCGGCTGACTGGAAAAATACTTATGTAAAAGCAATCATTCTTCTGATGGTTTCAGCGTCGTGTAGACATTGGTCACATCCTCATCGTCCTCAAGAAGACCGGTAAGTTTGTCAAGTGTCACACGCTGCTCCGGGGTCACGTCCTTGAGCTCCACATTAGGGATCTGCTCGAACCCTCCTGAGATCAGCTCATAGCCGTTGTCCTCGATATACTTCTGTATCTGTCCGTAAGCGGAATAGTCCCCGTAGATGACGACTTCCTTGGTGATGTTGCCGTCTTTGTCCTCCTCTTCCTGCTCATAGAGCTCGTCCACACCATAGTCGATCATCTCAAGCTCGAGTTCTTCGAGATCCATTCCCTCCTTCTCCTTGATGCGGAAAACGCACTTGTGGTCAAACATGAAGCTCACGGAGCCTGATGTGCCGAGCGAACCGCCACATTTTGTGAAATAGCTGCGCACATTCGCCACTGTACGGGTGTTGTTGTCCGTTGCGGCCTCCACGAGGTAAGCTATGCCATAAGGACCATAGCCTTCGTAGACGATCTCCTTGAAGTCGCCCTGCTTGCTTTCGGTAGCCTTCTTGATGGCACGCTCAATGTTCTCCTTAGGCATCTGCTCGCTGCGGGCTTCTGCCATGAGGGCACGCAGACGCGGGTTGCCGGTCACATCCGGACCGCCCTGCTTCACCGCTATCGTGATTTCCTTGCCCAGTTTCGTGAAGGTGCGGGCCATGTGACCCCACCTCTTCATCTTTCTCTCCTTGCGGAATTCAAACGCTCTTCCCATATTTTGCTATTCGGATACTCGTGCGATATACTTGTTGATCTCGTAAGCCTCAGGGGACTGAGGATAGCTGTCGCGGACGGTGTTGTAGCATGCGAGGGCGCCGGCCTTGTCGCCGAGAGCCTCGAGGGCAAGCCCCTCTTTCACGAGGTACGAAGCTGCAAAAAGGTTGTCAGCCTTGGCCACCGCGGCCTTGTAGGCTGTGACCGCCTCGCTGTATTTGCCGAGTCCCACATAGGCGTCCCCCTCGCAAGCCTTGGCACGGGCGGCGAGGATAGGCTCCTTGCCCTTGTACTTCTTGAGATAAGAGAGGGCTGAGTCGTAGTTGCCGAGCTGGAGTTCACATACCCCGGCGTAGAACGGCATGGCCTTGCCAGCCTTGCTGCCGTAGTTCTTGATGATGTCGGCAAACCCGAGGTTGTTGCCGTCCCCGTTGAGGGCAAGCTCATATTCTCCGTTACGGAAACTGGTCTCGGCCGGGAAAGCCTGCTCCATAGCCTCCGCGCACTGGCGCTGGTAGATGAACTTGTTCCACGCGATGGCTCCAAGGAAGATGACCACGACCGCGGTCACCACGCCCCAGATCACCTTCTTGTGATCATTATAAAACTGCTCTGTGGAAGAAACGGTCTTCTCGAGATTCTGCTCAATCACCGCGTCCTTGTCCTTAACATTTGTGTTGGCCATATCTTAATTAGTTCAATTATCGAGTTTCGACATTTCAGCCCGCGAAGTTATGAAAAATACTTCAACATTCAAAGAATAAATCATTACCTTTGCAGATATATGCCTACTCTGGACAAGACAGTCATACAGGATTTCCGCAACATCGCACTCGAGGAGATCGAGTTCTCACCCAATGTCAACTGCATCAGCGGCGGCAACGGCGAGGGCAAGACCAACCTGCTCGATGGGATATGGTACCTCTCGATGACCAAGAGCGCGTTCGCCGCCTCGGACAGGTTCAACTTCCGGCACGGCTGCTCATCTTTCGCCATCTCTGGCGTTTATACCATGAACGACGGGCTCAAGTCCCGCTTCAGCATCCAGGTCCAGGATGGAGGTGAGAAGAAGATGCGCCGCGACGACAAGCCCTACACCCGCATCTCCGAGCACATCGGTGTGCTGCCCATAGTGATGGTTTCCCCAGCCGACATATCTCTTGTCAGTGAATCCGGAGACGAGCGGAGACGCTTTGTCAACTCGGTCCTCTCGCAGATGGACCGCGAATACCTCTCCGCCCTGCAGCAATACAACCGCCTGCTCCTCCAGCGCAACCGCCTGCTCAAGGACGGCATGGCCGACCCCGACCTGCTGGACGCTTTCGACGGGAGACTCTCCTCGCTCGCGGAGCCCATCGCATCCCGCAGGAGAGGCTTCTGCCTCGACCTCGTACCGGTGGTGCGCAGATATTACAGCGAGATATCAGGAGGGCGGGAGGACGTGTCAATCGAATACCGCACGGATCTTGACGGCGGCAACCTGGAAGACATCCTCAAAGCCCGCCGCGAACGCGACATGGCTCTGCATTTCACATCGGCCGGCATACAAAGGGACGACTTCATATTCACCATGGACTCCCACCCTATCCGGCGCTGCGGCTCCCAGGGGCAGCAGAAGTCATTCATTGTGGCCCTCAAGTTCGCCCAGTACGAGCTGATGAGGCAGGCATGCCTTACCGAGCCCATGCTGCTGCTCGACGACCTCTTCGACAAGCTCGACCCGGGCCGCATCGGCAACCTGCTCGGCATGGTGGCGGACAAGGGCTTCGGCCAGATTTTCATCACCGACTCCGACAAAGTGCGCACACGCGGGATAGTTGACGCCGTCACCAGGGACAGGGCATATATAAAGGCGGAGGGAGGCGTCTTCACAAGGACAGATGAATAGGCCAGACTACAGGCTGCGCCGGCAGAAACCGACCCCGCTGTCGGAACTGATCAAGCTCTACCTCAAGAGCAACTCCATGAGCAGGGCTTTCAACACCCACCTCGTCTTTTCCGCCTGGGACGACGCCTCGGGCGCGGGCCCGTATACCGTCAAGAAATTCTTCCGCGACGGCAAGCTCTACGTCACAGTAAGCTCATCAGTGGTCCGGAGCCAGCTGCTCTTCCAGAAGAAAGTCCTCACCGAAAAGATCAACGCCTTGGTCAGCAGCAACGAACTCTTCTGCGGACAGGCCGCAGACGGGTATGTCAAAGATTTGATTATCAAGTGATGAAAATCGTCATAGACAACAAGATCCCTTTTATAGAAGGAGTTTTCGAGCCATACGCCGATGATGTCCGGTACATGGAAGGTCCGCTCATCTCGCACGCCGATGTCCTGGATGCCGACGCCCTGGTCATCCGCACCAGGACAAGATGCGACGAAAACCTACTCAAGGACACGGCTGTCAAGATAATAGCTACCACGACAGTGGGCACGGACAACATCGACATCGACTACTGCCGCCGCAACGGCATATTCTTCAAGAACGCCAGCGGCTGCAACGCCGGTGCCGTGGCCGACTATGTCTTCTCCGCCCTCTACGGGGCGGCGGCACGCAAGAGCATAAGCCTCGAAGGTGCAACAATCGGCATCATCGGGCTCGGCAGCATCGGGCAGAGAGTCGAATCAATGGGCAGGGCCTTGGGATTCAAGATACTGCGCAACGACCCGCAGAAAGCTGAAGTCGAGTGGTACACCCAGTTCTGCCCCCTCGACTATCTTCTGGAGAACTCCGACGTGGTGACAATGCACGTGCCCCTCAACGAACAGACCAAGGGCATGGCAGGTGCAGACTTCTTCGCCAAGATGAAACCTGGAGCGTTCTTCATCAACACTTCCCAGGGCGACATCGTGGACGAGGATGCCCTGATGGACGCCATCCCGCGGCTGGGCCCTGTGGCCATCGACTCGTGGAGCCACGAACCATGGATCAACACCAGCCTTATGGCCTGCGTGGACATAGCCACCCCGCACATAGCCGGCTACTCCCTGCAGGGCAAGCAGATAGGCACCTCCATGGCCGTCCGCTCAACAGCCCGGTTCCTCGGGATCAGCGACCTCTACGAGTTCTTTCCGCAGACCGACATCATGGAATACCAGGCCGTCAAGCTCAATGTCCTGGACAAGTCCCAGGGGCAGATAGCCGCCATGATCCAGTATAACTACCCCATCTTCACAGATGATTTCATGTTCCGGATGAACCCCACCAAGTTTGTGGAGCTCCGGACAAACTACAGTTACAGACGTGAATTTTACCTCTAATTATAGCATTATGGACAAGACCAGTATCGATGCTCAGATCGAGCGTTTCCGCAAGGGTTTCCCTTGGCTTGACATCATCTCTCCGGCGACCCCGTCCAAAGGGATCGAGGTGCTGGATGAAGAGGCGTCCCGGGAGGCGGCGGCATATTCCGACTCCGCACAGACGGACGGCAGGTGCAAGTTCGTGCCCGCATCCGGAGCCGCATCCCGCATGTTCAAGGACATCTTCGCCGGGATGGACGAGCCCAACGAGGCGGTCCGCCGCCTGAGTGACAACCTCGAGAAATTCGCATTCTATGCCCCTTCCGTCTTCGGGACTGCCCCGTTTGACCCTGCCAAGACAGCGCACAGACTTCTCACGCCGGAAGGCCTGGACTACGGCAGCAAGCCGAAAGGCGTTCTCAAGTTCCACCGCTACCCTGACGAGGTACGTACAGCCCTTGCCGAACACCTGGTCGAAGGCCAGGCTTACATGCGCAACCCCGACGGCAGCGTAAACCTCACAGTCACCATCACCCCCGAGCACGAGTCCCTCTTCCGCGAGGTCCTCGATGAGATACAGGCCACGTACGAGGAGCGCTACGGGGTCAAATACAAGATCACCTTCACATATCAGGACAAGGCCACGGACACCATAGCCGTGGACATGGACAACCGCCCTTTCCTCAAGGAGGACGGCTCCGTCCTGACCCGCCCTGCCGGACACGGGGCGCTCATCCACAATCTCAACGCCCTGAAGGCCGAACTCGTTTCCATCAAGAACATCGACAACGTCTGCGTGGAGAGGATGCAGCCTGTGACCTACCATTGGAAAAAAGTGCTCATGGGACGGGCCCTGCAACTGCGCGACACCATACGCGGCTACATCTTCGCCCTTGACCAGATGACCCAGATGCGCAAGGAGATGTCCGACTTCGCCTACATCCCGGGATACAATATCAACCTTGACGACCCTTACGCCACACCTGAGTGCCAGGATCTCTGCAACGAGATCGAAGCCTTCCTTCGCGACACGCTGTGCATTGAACTGCCAGAGGCCAAGGACTGCCGCGACAGGGCGCAGGCCCTCCGTGCAAAACTCGACCGCCCAATCAGGGTATGCGGCATGGTACGCAACCAGGGAGAGCCCGGCGGCGGACCGTTCATCATCCGGGACAGCGACGGAGCCACGTCCCTACAGATACTCGAGGCGGCCCAGATCAACCCGGACGACCCGCGCTCAGCGGAACTGCTCAAAGGCTCCACGCACTTCAATCCGGTGGACATAGTGTGCTGTCTGGAAGACCACGAGGGCAAGCATTTCGACCTCACCGCCCACGTGGATGAAGAGGCAGGGCTCATCAGCCGCAAGAGCTGGCACGGACGCGAGCTGAAGGCTCTTGAACTACCGGGCCTGTGGAACGGTTCCATGTCTGACTGGAACACTCTTTTCGTCGAAGTGCCGCTTGAGACGTTCAACCCGGTAAAGACTGTCCTCGACCTGCTCAGACCGGCACATCAAAACAGCCTCTAACTTGACCTGCGCCATATCGCAGTTTTAAAAATTATAAGTATCTTTGCGCCCGCGCACTCGCAAGAGAGAAGCGGGCGTTTAGAATATTCATCATCAAATATGAGCATACAAGAAGAGAAAATCGCAGAGCTCGTCGAAAGACGCGCCTCGGCCGCTCTCGGAGGAGGGCAGAAGCGCATTGACGCACAGCATGCCAAAGGCAAGCTTACGGCGAGAGAGAGAATCGCCAGGCTCCTTGACCCGGGCAGTTTCGAGGAGTTCGATATGTTCGTGCACCATCGCTGCACGGATTTCGGGATGGACGCCACCCACACAGACGGTGACGGGGTGGTGACCGGTCAGGGCACGATAGACGGCAGGCTCGTCTTCGTATTCGCCCAGGACTTCACCGTCAACGGAGGCTCGCTCTCCAAGACCATGTCAGAGAAGATCTGCAAGATTATGGACATGGCGGTCAAGGTCGGAGCCCCGATCATCGGGCTCAACGACTCCGGCGGAGCCCGCATCCAGGAAGGCATCGACGCCCTCGCCGGCTACGGTGAGATCTTCGAGAGGAACATCCTCGCCAGCGGTGTCGTACCGCAAATCAGCGGTATCTTCGGCCCATGCGCCGGCGGAGCCGTCTATTCACCTGCCCTGACGGACTTCACCCTCATGGTGGAGAACACCTCATACATGTTCCTCACCGGACCTTCAGTCGTGAAGTCAGTGACCGGGGAGACCGTGGACCAGGAACAGCTCGGAGGGGCTTCAGTGCACGCCTCGAAGTCAGGAGTGGCACACTTCCGCGCGGCTTCAGAGGACGAGGGCATCGCCGATATACGCCGCCTGCTCTCCTTCATACCCCAGAACAACATGGAGAAGGCGCCGCTGCGTCCTACCTCCGACCTGGCAGGGAGAGTCGATGACGCGCTCAACAGCATCATCCCCGACAACCCGAACAAGGCATATGACATGTACGG
>CAKUYG010000101.1 GCA_934702165.1 uncultured Bacteroidales bacterium
CATTTGGTACGGGAAAGGAGGGGTTTGCCGAACGGAATAGCGGCAATGGCCTGGAGGGGCCACGTTGGGTGCTGCGGCCGTCCTGCCGGGTTGCAGCGGAAACTCCGGAACCCGCTCACATCTGAACAATCAACAACTCATAACTCGTTGATTCTTTCAAGCAAGAAGTCTTCGATGTTAATATACTGCACACCTCTCTCGTCTGTCCACGGCAGGATATTGTCGCCAACCACGACAATCTTGGCAAACGAGTCGTCTATACGATTGAGGGAATTTACCTCCTGCTGCCGTTTCTCCTCATCAGCGGTTGTAAGAGCCGACTGGATGTAGTAACGTTTGTCTGCCCGATTCACTACGAAGTCCACTTCGAGTTGAGTGCGGATATTTTTTCCCGAGACAGTATGGTTGTACTCGACCACTCCGACATCGATGCTGAAACCTCGCGATGCAAGTTCATTATAAAGGATATTCTCCATTATGTGGTTTTCTTCCTGTTGACGGAAGTTCAGGCGCGCGTTACATAACCCGATATCGGTAAAATAGTATTTGAGCGGGGTATCGATATATGAACGCCCTTTTATATCGTAACGATATGCTTTACACAATATATACGCATCAATGAAACATCCGAGGTAAGTGGAGATGGTTTCGTTCTTTATCTTCAACCCTTTTACCGATTGGAATGTATTGGCAAGCCGCGTCGGATTGGTAAGAGAACCCACGGCTGATGCAACAACATTGAGCAACTCATCAAGTGTATCTGTATCAGCGCGCAGGCGATTTCTCTCAACAACATCTCTTATATAAGTGAGACTGAAAAGATCTTGAAGGTACTTGGCTTTCTCCTCGTGGGTTTTCTTATGCAAGACAAACGGCATTCCGCCATATGCGACAAACTCTCGCCAAGCAAAGCGCTTTTCATCAGGATAGGCGGCGTAAAACTCATCATAGGTTAGCGGTGTGATATGAATCTCTTCGCCCCTGTCCCTGAAAGCAGTGGCAACATCGGACGACAGCATTTTGGAATTGCTTCCCGTCACATAGACATCAACATTTTGAATACTTTTTAATCCCAAAAGTACATCTACAAAGGATATTGTGGAGTGCGACTCTTTAGGCAGATATGGATTGGCAATTTCCTCCACCATTTGAATCTCATCAAGCAGTATATAATAATCTTTTGTGGCATCGCTTGCCATTTGCCGGAGGTATGCTCCAAGTTCCAACGGATTACGGTAACGCACGTTAATGTCGTTATCCAATTCGAGCGAAATAATCTGCTCTGGAGCGACACCATCCCTTATCAGGTATTCACGGTAAAGCACACTCAGCAAGTATGATTTGCCGCAACGCCTGATACCGGTTATGATCTTTATCTGCCCATTCCATCGGCTGCTGATCAATCGCTTAAGATAACGGTCTCGTTCTATTCTCATGTTATGGAGGGTATTTTTGCGGTTATCCGCATTTTTACCCTGCAAATTTACATAAAAACTTGAGTTCTTGATGCATCGCTGAAAAAAT
The DNA here is from genome assembly GCA_934702165.1 of uncultured Bacteroidales bacterium. GTDB lineage: Bacteria > Bacteroidota > Bacteroidia > Bacteroidales > UBA932 > Cryptobacteroides. The sequence continues at coordinate 1,525 of CAKUYG010000101.1, forward strand.
TTGATCTTCGCCATTTCAGGTAGCTGACCTTCCCTGAGAAGGGTTGACACTTTTGAGGTTGTTTAACTGATATACTTTACATCATCTCTGAATAGGTTTACAACTATCCGTTGATTCAACTGTTTCCCCTTACAGATTCTCTGATTCAGTTTACAGCACTGCTTTTTCAGAAGGATTTCCTCTCATTTTTTCTGCCTTTCCAGGTGTGAGCCATTTCGCCCGAATCAGCTCACACCTGGCAAGCCCAAAGGCCACAGAGTCGCCTGCAGGGCAAATGGCCGGGACAGGTAGCAGCGAAAACGCGGGAAAAGGCTCACACCTGGCAAAGAAATCCCCGAAAAAGCCCCAGCCGATTATTAGATTCCGCACCAAAAGCTTATATTTGCAAAAACATAAACAGACTATGACCATGAACCCGTACATCTTCGCCATCTCCGCCATCATCATTGCCTCCATATACTTCATATCCTGCCGACCGGTAAACAATGCCCCGGATCAGGAAGCCGACCAAAGCAGATATGCCAAGCGCGACCAGGCCTACGATGCTCTCAACAAAGAACACGACATCGTCAAGGCCATGAACCTTGCAAGAGAGCAGCTCCAGACCACGCCGGACGATGTACAGAGCCTCATGTTCCTGTCCGGACTCCATGCTTACAGAGGCGAGTACGGGATCAGCCTCGACCTCGTCAACAGGGCCATAGCAGCCAACAAGAGGAGCAGACAGTTCCCCATGGCAGACCTTTACGGGCCCAAAGCTGAAGCCTACAGCGGACTCGGAGAAAGGGACAAGGAACTGGAATGGAGGCGCAAAACCCTGAAAGCCACCGACAAGAAAAACAAGGACGCCTACAGGGAAAACCTCTTCGACCTCGGCCAGACCCTGTTCATCATGCATCGCTACGATGAAGCCGAGAAGCTCTACAAGGACATGATCAAAGCCGACGAGACCGACATGAACGGCCACTTCGGACTGGCGAGGATCGCACTGGCCCGGGGAAACTACAGTGAAGCCCTGGAGAGACTGGACAAATGCCTGAAGTTCGATCCCAACTACCCCGAGATCTACAGAGAGCAGGCCAGAGCATACAACATGCTCGGACAGACCGCCAAGGCGATAGACAGCGTCATCGAATACGCCGACCGCGACAACGAGTGCAACCTCACCATAGTCCTGGACATCCTCTCCAAGAACCCGGATCTGGCGGAGGCCAGACTGACAAGCAGAATAAAGACCAGCCATGACCCGGCAAACCTTGAGATGATCCTGTGCAAGATCTACAGCGACACAGGCCGGGAAACTGATGCCATCAAGGGCTACAACCATATCGAGGACGATTATTTCCAAAGCCCGGTCATAAACTCTCTCCGGAGCATCTGCTACGACCAGCTCGGCTTCACGGAGCTGGCCCTTGAAGACATCAACGCCAACTTCGATGACTCTCCGCGCTACCGCTCTCTCAGAGCAGAATATCTGCGCAAACTCGGCCGTTACCGGGAAGCAATAGAGGATCTTACCGCCGCCACCGTCGGAAACGACGAGGACTCCGGCATATACTATTCAAGAGGATGGTGCCACGAGCTGGGCGGGGATGACGAGGCCGCCATGCGGGACTACAACCTCAGCCTGAGCCTCGACGAGCATCACGCATACGCACACCTGATGCGCGGGGAGCAGTACCTCAAGCGTGGAGAGACCGCCAAAGCGGAAGCTGATTTCCGGCAGGTGCTGCAGCTGGATACGGCATGCGTACAAGGCTCCTGCCGCCAATATGCACTGCACTTTCTCGGCAAGGACGAGCAGGCACTCTCCTGGGCTGAGGACATCATCAGCAAAGATCCCGACAGCGGCAAGGGATATTATGACCTGGCCTGCCTGCTGTGCAGGATGGGCCGGACGGAAGATGCGCTCAAAGCCCTGAAACAGGCATACGAGAAAGGGCCGGCATCATTCGCGCATATCGCACACGATGACGACCTTGACCCGATCAGGCAGAGCCCGGAGTTCAAAGAGATGTTCCAGTTTTACCTCCAGCGCCATGCGGCCCGGCTCCGGGAAGCACGCGCGTCCCTGTTCTCCCGGGACAAGGCCCCAACCACTATCTGACCTGTTTTTGCAAAATCGACCACGCACATGAACCTTTCCGTTTTCACCCGCCTCGCAGCCCTGGCCGCCGCCCTCCTGCTCTGCACCCTGCCCTCATGCCGGCAGCACCAGTCCGTCACCGCCGACACGCCCGCCGCTGAGACTTCAATATCAGACAGCACAGAAGTCCGTTCCATCTACTACTGGAAAACCACGTTCAAGATCGGGGACAAGGAGCAGGCGTTCCTCAGGAAGCACCGCATCAGCCGCCTGTATCTCAGGATGTTCGATGTGGACACGAGGCTAGACTACAAAGACGGCACTTCCTCGGCCGTCCCGGTCGCAAGCGTGAAATTCAAGACCCCGAAACCGGACAGCCTGGAGATCATCCCGACCGTATTCATCACCCTCGACGCCCTCCGCAGCTACGAAGGCAACGAAGGGGAACTTGCCCGCCGCATCACGAAACGTGCCCTGAACATGTGCTCCTACAACGACCTCGGCCCCGTCCGGGAGCTCCAGTTCGACTGCGACTGGACGCAAAGCACACGTGACATGTTCGACCGTCTGTGCTCCGCAGCCAAAGAAATCCTGCATCCGCAGGGGATACTCCTGAGCGGAACCATCCGCCTGCATCAGGTGGCGCAGGCCGAATACCCCTTCGACAAGGGAGTCCTTATGCTCTACAACACCGGAGCCGTCAAAGATCCCCACACTCGCAACTCCATCATCAGCTACGAAGACGTCCACGCCTACCTTTGGCCCGAGGACAAGGTGGCCGGGTTCCTCAAAGCCAGGAAGTCCAACTGCCCCGTCATAGCCGCGGCCTACCCGGCATTCTCATGGAACGTGGCGTTCAAGAGCGACGGCAGTTTCGACGGGATACTCCCAACCCTCGAACTTGACGGCATCTCGCAGATAAGCAGAAGGCCGGGAGGAATCCATGAAGTCACGGAAGACTGCAACATCCAAGGGTTCCCCCTTCGGCGGGGGCAGACCATCCGCCCCGAGGCATCAGACTACGCCGAGATTGCCAAAGTCAAAAAGCTCGTAGACAAGACCCTTGGCGACGACATCCCGAACATCATCTTCCACCTTGATCTGCTGAACCTGTCAAAATACAGCCATGAAGAAATTGAAGACATGCTTCGCTAGCATCCTCGCACTCGCCCTTGCAGTGCCGGCGCAATGCTGCTGGACAGGCAGATACCTTCCTGCCGACTATTACATGTACCATGTGCTCGACAAAGAGGCGCAGCTGCCGTCAGACCATGCCAACTGCAAGGCATGGCAGACCCTTACCGGAGGCGCGGCCACAGTCGAAGACATACGTCAGGTGGTATACAAATACAGCCTGACGCAGCTTGAGAATCTCCTGAAAGACAAGAACTCGCAGAACAGTTTTGCCCGGCACATAGCCCGGCACCAGGACAAGGAGACAGCCGACTTTCTAGTTCTGGCCAAGACCTGCGAACTCGCCAGGGCCGAGATGGCCGACCCGTGGTACTACCCCTCCAAAGATGATGAGGTCCGTGCCAGGCTGGAAGATGTCATCACCACTGCCGCGTCATACAAGGGGAAACGTCTGGAAGACAGGTACATTCTCCAGACGGTACGGGCCATGTTCTCCCTCGGGATGTACTCCAGCATCGACTCGCTCTGGCAGAAGCGCGGCAGCAGAGTCAAGCCCGGCATCATCCGTGACATGACCATGGGCTACGTGGCGGGGGCATTGTACAACACGGGGCGCAAAGACCAGGCGCTGAAGCAGTACCTCGCCGGCAACGACCTGCTGTCCATAAGGGACCTCTACCCCGAATACTCCAGCACAGCTGACCTGCTCGCTTTCGCAGCGTCACATTGCCCCGACAGCCCGCAGATCCCCTCCATACTGCAGGAATCGATAATACGTCTGGAGCACGAGGCAAAGGGCTGGGAATACGGAGAACTAGACACCAATACTGCAGACCGCTACCTTGCAGCAAGCCTGAAAGCCGCAGCCAACTCGAAGGCCCCTGGAATATGGTACTACACGGCAGCATACCTCACCGACCTTAAAGGCGCCGATGCGGACGCACTGCTCTCAAAAGCCGAAAAAGCCGCAAAAAGCGACTTCATCGCCGATGCGGTCAGAGTGATGCGCATCTACCTGGACGCCAAGACTTTTACTCCTGGGACAGCTTACAATTCCAGGCTTTTGTCCCAGCTGCGCTGGCTCGACGGGAAGATATGTACCAAGCTCGATGACAAGATCAAAGACCTCACCGCATCAAGCTGGATGCTGCAGCAGAATTTCAGCTATTACTGGTGGAATGACATGCTCCGCAAAATCCTGCTCGGCTACGTGGCGCCGAAGATGGACAATTCCGACCCGGTTCTCGCGCTGCGGCTCCGCAATATGGCGGACAACCGTCTCATCTCCCTCGCCGATCGCCGCATCGTCGGAGACAAGAGCCTGTCCCTCAAGCAATACCGGCATTCCCAGGACATCCACAACGATTTCGACTGGTCCAACGACTTCTTTCTCTGTCTCGACACCCTCGACATCAGCAGCGTCGTGGAATATGAGCAACGCGCCGGCAGAGGCGCTTCCGAGCTGGAAAGGTTTCTCGATGACAGAGGATGGATTGACCATGACTATCTCCGGGAAATAATCGGCACACGGTATCTCAGGCTGCGGGATTACAAGCAGGCGGCACTGTTCCTCGCAAAAGTATCATCCACGTATGAGCTACGCACCAATGTGCATCCTTTCTTCGACAGGTTGCCATTCGAATATGGCTTCATACGTGCAAAGGCCCCGGCCAAAGGGTACAAACTCGCATTCGCCAGGGAGATGGTTTCGCTCCAGCAGAAGATGAAGTCCTCCGACCCGGATGTCTGCGGAGAGGCCATGGTACGGTTCGGCATAGGTCTGCGCTCATCTTTCGACTTCTGCTGGGCTCTGACACAATATCATCAGGGAGCGGAAGACAAATGGCTGACTTCAGAAGAGCGCAGGCTGGCCCTTCTGGACAGCGAACTCTACATCCGGCGTGGCCTCGAAACCATCAGGGACGAAGAGGCCGCTGCAAGGGCCCACGCCTCTGTATTCCAGTTCAAGACTGCGGCAGAGCAATTCCCCGGCACTCGCGCCGGGCAGGTCGTCGCATCGCAGTGCGACCGCCTGCGCGACTACAAAACGAAAAACTGGATAAGTTCTGATTAGCAATATGACAGCAAAGATAACCGCATTGGCCTTCATGGCAATATTCTACGCGGCGTACTTCAGCAAGAAGCTCGCCCAACGCAGGCAGGGCATCACGACCAACCAGATAGGGAGAGGGACGAAGCCCAAGAGAGTTCTGACCATCGAAAAACTCATGGGATTGGCGACCCTAATAGTCGTCCCGGTCGAGATTGCCAGCATCATCCTATACCCGAAGCTGACACTTCTGGAATGCCTGAAAAACTGCCCCGCACTTCAGTGGGCCGGGCTTGCGATTTCGGCAGCCGGAGTCTGCTTTTTCATCACAGCCATGCTGACCATGGCCGACAGCTGGAGGGCGGGCATACCGGAAAACGACAAGACCGCATTCGTGCAGAGAGGGATATACCGCATAAGCCGCAATCCGGCCTTCGTGGGCTTCGACCTGATGTACATCGGACTGCTGATGGCGTTCCCGAACATCATCCACCTGATATTCGCACTCTTCCCCGTCGTGATGCTCCACTTGCAGATAAGGCAGGAGGAAGTGTTTTGCCGGAATGCCTTCGGCCCCGAATACGAAGAGTACTGCCTGAGAGTCAGAAGATACCTGTAGCGCTGGAAACGGGGGAGATTCATACTGCGGCCGTGGAGCCTGTCGGATGCATCGGCTACTACGTTTGCGGAGAGAGCAACATCGACATAGAAGAGAACGACGCCAATCTCCGCCGTGCGAATCAGGATCTGCATAGCCCCCTGCGGCCCCCTCTGCAGCCTGCGTCCCGGCCAGGTGTGAGCCGTTTCCCCGGTTTCCGCTCCTACCTGGCAGACGGGGCGCCAGCAGCCGCCAGTCCGTGGAACGGGCGGCGTGGAACATCTGTGCATCGTGGAACATTGCTGTGCGCACGCGGCCAATTCGGTGCGCACGGGGCCCCACCGCCATCCGCACGGGATTTGTGCAGGGGACGGAGAATCGCCCCGAGGTTATAGAGTTTTGAGGCTCCGGTACTCTAACCTAAACAGCAATATGCCGCTAGAAAGCAATTCTCGCGCAAGGTTATAGCGTTTCTGCAATCTTTCTCTATAACCTTTTCCAGAC
>CAKUYG010000102.1 GCA_934702165.1 uncultured Bacteroidales bacterium
CAACGTCGATTACCTGGCGGAACTCCTCCGCCTTCATCTCGCACATAGGGATGCGCTTGATGATGCCGGCGTTGTTGACGAGGATGTCGATGTTGCCGACCTCATCGTGGATCTTCTCCACAAGGGCCCTTACGTCGTCCTCTTTGGTCACGTCGCAGACATATCCCTTGACGTTGGTTATACCGGCCTCCTTGTAGTTGTTGAGACCTCTCTCGAGGAATTCCTCGTTGATGTCATTGAAGATGATGTTCTTGATGCCGGCGGCAACGAAAGCTTTCGCGATGTTGAAGCCGATTCCATAGGAAGCGCCTGTGATCCAGGCGTTCTTTCCTTCAAGTGAGAATGGATTGTTTGTCATAATAATGATTAAATAAAGTGTTGTTTTATTTCAGTCTTTCCATTTCGAGCGATGCCCAGATGAACGGTCCGACCCCCTTTGAGTCGTTCGGCCTTATAGGTTCGCTGAGATAGTATGTGAAATCCCCCATACGGTTGTTGCTGCCGCCGAGACCTCCCACCGAGCAGCATTTCTCGAGACTTATGCGTCCCTGCCCGTCGGTGGAGATGAACTCCTTGACCACATCTTCGTATACTTTCTTGGCATACGGGAGCAGATCCTTGTCGAGGTAGCCCATGCGTATGCCTTTGAGGAAGGTGTAGCTGAACATCGCGGAGCAGGTGGCCTCAAGGTAGTTGCCCTCGCGGCCCGGCTGGTCGAGAACCTGATACCATACGCCGGTCTGCGGATCGGCCCATTTCGGGAGTTCCGTGCAGATGCCACGCAGCAGATCGATGAGGCTCTGTCTCTCCGCCAAATCTGCCGGAAGATAGTCGAGCACCTCCACGATGGCCATGCAGAACCATCCCAAGGCACGTCCCCAGCAATGTTGGCTCTGGCCGGTCTGCGGATCGCACCAGAACATGGAGCGGGACTCGTCCCATGCATGGCGGTAGAGCTTGGTGGCAGGGTCGTAGGTGTGCTTGGCTGCGGTGATGAATTCGTTGACGATCTCCTTGTAGGCTTCGGCCTGTTCCGCTCCTGTCATATATCTTTTGGCGTATTCCGCATAGAAAGGCTCCGCCATGTAGACACCGTCGAGCCAGATCTGGTGAGGGTAGATCTGCTTGTGCCAGAATGCGCCCTCGCTCGTCCTCGGCTGGCCGTCGATCTGTGTCTTTATGAGCTCAATGGCTTTGTGGTACTTCTCTTCGCCTGTCTTGTCGTAGAAGTAGAAGAGCGAACGTCCCGGACAGATGAGGTCAACGTTGTATTTTTCGACTGAGTAGGTCTTGATGGTGCCGTCCGGATTGATGATGTCATCGTACCAGAGGTGGACGTAGTCATAGATGTCCTGCCCGCCGTAGGTGTCATAGACATCGAGGAAGGCCTTGAGCTCAAGCCCCGGGGTGTAGCCCCATTTGAGTTTTCCGTTGAGATAGTCGAGATAGGTCGGCTCGGGACAGCGTGACATCTGCGAGCGGACCATCTTCTCGGACATAGGTTCAGCCTTGTCGCCGCATGATGCGAGCGAGGCAAGTGCCAGGATGGAAAGGATCAGTTTTTTCATTTTCATATATTGTTGAAATTCTTTACTCTCACTGTAGTGATGGCATCGCCGCTCTCAGGGAAGCACTTGACGTTCTTGAAAGTGATGTCCTGGGAGTTGCGCAGGACTATTCCTTCGTCGGCGGTGATGGTGCAGTCGCTCACGTTGATATTGGTCACAGGCATCTCAGGCAGGCCGTTGAAGAGCATGGCCCTTGCTGCTCCGTTGCAGCAGACGTTGCTGATGTAGATGTCGCGGAATTCAGGTGTGGTCTCATCCACAGGGACCGGAGGCACATTGATGGTTTCGTCCTTCTCTGCCGCCGCCTCCACTGCGGACTTCCCGCCGTAGAAGAGGTCGAACAGGATGGCGTCAGCCACTATGTCCTTCATGTAGATGTCGCTTATGTAGATATTCTTGACGACTCCGCCACGGCCCCTTGTGCTCTTGAAGCGCAGGCCGACATCGGTGCCGAGGAAGCGGCAGTTGGACACTTTGATGTTCTCCACGCCGCCGCTCATCTCGCTGCCGACGGTGAATCCGCCGTGACCGTGGAAGACTGTGCAGTTGTCCACTATGAGATTCTTACAAGGGCGGGCCCTGCGCCTTCCGTCAGCGTCCTTGCCGGACTTTATGCAGATGCCGTCATCGCCCGCGTCGAAGGTGGAGTTGGTGATGAGCACGTTTTCGCAGCTGTCCACGTCAATGGCGTCCCCGTTCTGTGAATAATAAGGGTTGCGGATGTTGACACGGTTGACTATAAGGTTCTTGCACATGAGCGGGTGCACGTTCCAGCAAGGTGAGTTCTGGAAAGTGCAGTCCTCCAGGAGGACATTCTCGCAGTTGCGCAGGGAGACCATGTTGGGGCGGAGGAAACTCTTTATGCTGTTCCACTGCTCATCTGTGAGCTCGGAAGGAGGCACATTCATGTTGCTGATCTTGGATGCTGTCTCGAAGCCTTCGTCCGGATACCAGATACGGCCGTCCCGGCTGACCACTCCGCCGGAGGCGACGAGCTTCTTCCACTCGCCCTCGGTGAGTTTGGACTTCTTGACCATCCTCCATGCTTCTCCGCTGCCGTCGATCACACCGCCGCCGGTGATGGAGATGTTGTGTGCGCCTTCTGCGTGGAGAGGGGATTCGCACCGACGGGTGTCAAGCCCTTCGAAGACGGTCTTGATGATAGGATACAGATCCCTGTCCGGGTCGAAGATGATGACGGCGTTCGGGGTGACGTGCAGGTCGCAGTTGCTCATGATCTCGATCGGGCCGGTGAGCCATATCCCTGCCGGCACATCAAGATGTCCGCCGCCTTTGTCGGAGAGGTGCTTCATCGCCTTGGAGAAGGCTTCCGTGTTGAGGGTGACACCGTCTCCCACGCCTCCGAAGTCTTTGATGTTCACGCGGAGTTCAGGGATGGACGGTCTTGCGACCCTCTCCATCTTGAAAGGGAGGTTCTCGTAGAGGTATGCGAATTCATCCCCGCCCTGCTTCCCGCAGGCGGAGACCAGGAGCAGTGCCCCTGCTGTCAGGATTGACAAAATGGCGGATGGTTTTTTCATTTGTTGCTGTTATCTTATTACCGCAAGTTCCTTGCCGACTTTGATGAATGCCGCTATGGCCTTGTCGAGCTGCTCCCTGGTGTGCGCCGCGGAGAGCTGGACACGTATGCGGGCCTGCCCCTTCGGCACCACCGGATAGTAGAACCCGGTCACGAATATTCCCTCCCCGGCCATCTTTGAGGCGAATTCCTGAGAGAGTTTGGCATCGTATAGCATTACCGCGCAGATGGCTGACTGGGTGGGCTTGATGTCGAACCCGGCTGAAAGCATCTTTTCGCGGAAGTATTTGACATTCTCCTGCTGGCGTTCGTGCAGCTCATCACTTTCCTTGAGCATCTTGAACATCTCGATGCCGCCTGCGACTATCATAGGCGGCAGGGAGTTGGAGAAAAGATAAGGGCGGGAGCGCTGGCGGAGCATGTCGATGATCTCCTTGCGCCCTGTGGTGAATCCGCCGACGGTGCCGCCGAAAGCCTTCCCGAGGGTGCCGGTGAATATGTCTATCCGTCCGTAGCATCCGAACTGCTCCGCGACGCCATGTCCTGTCATGCCTACCACTCCGGCGGAATGGCTTTCATCGACCATCACAAGGGCGTCATATTTTTCTGCGAGGTCGCAGATCTTGTCCATAGGGGCCACGTTGCCGTCCATGGAGAACACGCCGTCCGTGCAGATGATGCGGAATCTCTGGGCCTGGGCCTCCTTGAGGCAGCGTTCGAGGTCTTCCATGTCTGCGTTGGCGTAGCGGTAGCGGACAGCCTTGCAGAGGCGTACACCGTCGATGATGGATGCGTGGTTGAGGGCGTCTGAGATGATCGCGTCTTCGGAAGTCAGGAGAGGCTCGAAGAGCCCGCCGTTGGCGTCGAAGCAGGAGGCGTAAAGGATGGTGTCCTCGGTGCGGAAGAAGTCCGACACCGCTGCTTCAAGTTCCTTGTGCAGGTCCTGGGTGCCGCAGATGAAGCGGACGGAGGACATGCCGAAGCCGTGGGTGCGCATCGCTTTCTCCGCAGCCTCGATCAGACGAGGGGAATCTGCAAGGCCAAGATAGTTGTTGGCGCAGAAATTCAGGGCTTTGGAACCGTCCTGAAGCGTGATTTCCGCTGACTGTGCGGAGGTGATGTCCCGTTCGTTCTTATACAGGCCGGCGTCCTTGATGGATGTGAGCTCGTCCTGAAGATGCTGCTTGAATTTGCCGTACATGGTATGTATGTGTGTCAGTTCCTGCAAAATTACGATTTTTTTGTATATTCGCAGCAAATATCAATGCACATTTCGATATGAAAAATATACTCGTGGTCGGTTCCACAGGGCAGATCGGCTCGGAACTGACGATGAAACTCAGGAGTTTGTATCCTGAAGGCAACGTGGTGGCAGGCTATGTGAAGGGTGCAGAGCCCAAGGGGGTGCTGCTTGAGAGCGGACCATGCGAAGAGGCTGATGTCCTCAATGCCGGGCAACTTGCCGCAATAGTGTCGAAATACAATATAGACACGGTCTACAACCTTGCCGCCATACTCTCCGCAACAGCAGAAAGCAAGCCGCTGCTCGCCTGGAATATCCAGATCAACGGGCTCATCAACATACTTGAAATCGCGCGCGAAAAGGGATGTGCTGTCTTCACCCCGAGCTCCATAGGCTCGTTCGGCCCGGAGACTCCCCGCATGCTCACCCCTCAGGACACGATACAGCGTCCGCGCACCATGTATGGGGTGACCAAGGTGGCCACTGAACTGCTGAGTGACTATTATCATACGAAATACGGCGTCGATACCCGGTCAGTGCGTTTCCCGGGCCTGATCTCCCATGTGACGCTGCCTGGAGGGGGCACCACCGACTATGCCGTGACCATATACTATGCGGCCGTGAAGGGCGAGGAATTCGCCTGCCCGGTCAAGGCCGGAACTTTCATGGATATGATGTACATGCCGGATGCGCTCAAGGCCGCCGTGGACATCATGAACGCCGACCCGTCACGGCTGGTGCACCGCAACTCGTTCAACATCGCCTCGATGAGCTTCGATCCGGAGATCCTGAAAGCGAAAATCACCGAGCACATCCCGGACTTCCGCATGCACTACGAGATCAACCCGGTATGCCAGGGCATAGCCGATTCATGGCCTGACAGGATGGACGACAGCTGCGCCCGCAGTGAATGGGGCTGGAAACCGGACTACGATCTGGAGACCATGACCGTGGACATGATAAAGCAGCTCCGCAAGAAACTTGGGAAATAGAGCACTGGTGTTCCGCATCGTCCGCCGCAGGCCGAGACGTACTCTCAAGGAGACTCCTGAGACTCTCCAGCTGCGCGCCCAGGCGAAAGCTTTCCTGCCGGGGCGTCTGCGTGAACTCGCCGCCATGCACGGGTTCGAGTTCAACCAGGTGCGCATAAAGCACAATGTCTCCAACTGGGGGAGCTGTTCATCAAAGGGAAACATCAACTTGAACCTCAACCTGATGCGGCTTCCCGAGCACCTGCGTGACTACGTGATGCTGCACGAACTCTGCCACCTCCGCGAGATGAACCACGGTCCGCAGTTCCATGCCCTGCTCGGGAGTCTGTGCCCGGATTGGAGGGAGTGCAGGGCAAAACTGAAAGAATACAGGCTAATATAAATTAAACGGATATGAAAATAGGAATATGCAGTGACCACGCAGGGCTGGACTACAAGACCAGGCTCATCTCCTACCTTGTCGGCAAGGGATACGAGGTTGTCAATTTCGGGACGGACAGCCCGGAAAGTTGTGATTACCCGGATTTCGCGCATCCACTAGGATATGCCGTTGAAAACGGGGAAGTGGATGCCGGGATCGCCATCTGCGGCACAGGCAACGGGATGGCAATAACCCTCAACCATCACCGCGGGATCAGGGCCGGGCTTGCCTGGAATGTCGAGGTCGCCAAGCTCGTGAAAGCCCACAACAACGCCAACGTGCTCGTGCTTCCGGCGCGCTTCGTCTCCTACAGGATGGCTGTGATGATGGTGCGTGCATGGCTCGAGACCCAGTTTGCCGGGGGACGGCATCAGAGAAGAATTGACAAGATTATTTGCGAATGACATCTCCTCTTATCCGGAGGGGATAATACTTCCGATAGACAAACCCTATCGATGGACTTCAGCGGACGTGATACGTAAGATCAAGTTCGCCGCCGTCAGGCATTTCGGTAAGAAGAACCTCAAGGTCGGCCACGCCGGTACCCTCGATCCGCTTGCGACCGGCATACTCCTCGTCTGCATCGGGGAGGCTACCAAGAAGGCGGAGTCTCTCCAGGCTTCTGCCAAGGAATACATCGCCGGTGTCACTTTCGGCGCCACTACCGCCTCGTACGATCTTGAGAAGGAGATAGACAGGGAGTGCCCGCTGGACGGGGTCAGCGAAGAGAGTGTACGCTCTGCCCTGTCCTCCTTTGTCGGAGAGCAGATGCAGGTGGCCCCGCTTTTCAGCGCCAAGTCCGTGGACGGGGTCAGGGCCTACGAGACAGCCCGCCGCCTCTATCGCCAAGGCCGTCTCGAAGAGGGGTCCGACCTTATCCGTGCGAGCAGGATAGAGATCCATGACCTGGAACTGCTTTCTTATGGGGTGACAGCGTTTACGGCTCCTCCTTCCGCAGAAGGCCGGAACTCCCGGATCAATGTGGCTGACATCAGCGCCTGTTCCCTCCCTACTGCCATGATACGCGTGGCCTGCAGCAAAGGGACATATATCCGTGCCCTTGCGCGTGATCTCGGCGAGGCGCTCGGGAGCGGGGCCTTTCTGAGCTCACTCCGCCGCACCCGCAACGGCGGCTTCACCCTCGATGATGCCATCTCTTTGGATGACGCCCTCTCGATGCTGGGGTAGTTCAGATTGCATTCAGGACAGATTCCGAGATATTCGACTTCAGCAGGCTGTAGACATATTATCCGTAAGCAGAACAGGGGAGGGGGGCCGGGCGATATTTTGTTTTGAGCCCGGGAACCCCCTCCCCTGTTCTGCGTGTACGAAACTTTCCTACCCCAGCCGCTCCTTGATGTAGTGGAGGCGGCTGAGGGTTTCGCCTTTGCCGATGAGGGTCATTATGTCGTGGATGCCGAGTCCGTTTGATGAGCCGGTGAGTGCGAGGCGGATGAGGTTCATCACCTTGCCGACCGGCATGCCTTCTGCACGGATGAAATCCTCAAGCGTGTCGGCTTCCGAGTTCTCCACCGCGCGGAGAGCGTCCTGGTAGATGTCCTCGTACCAGAACTTGTCCACGTCCTTGGCGAGGAAGGGGGCGGTGAGGCTGTCATCGTACACCTTGGCGCGTGGATCCGCAGGTCTGCCGTCCGCCGGTTTAGCCGAGGCGGCCCCGGCCTTGACTCCGTACTTTGCATATTCTGAAGGGGCGATGAAAAGGCAGGCGGCTATGTTCCAGAAATCCTTGACGAAGGTGGCCCTGTCCTTGGTGAGAGCTATCACTGCCAGCACATAGCTGCGCTCCACATTGAGTTTCTTCGCTTCCAGCATCGGGATGAACATGTCGGCGAGCTCTTCGTCCGGCTTTGCCCTGAGGTATTCGCGGTTGAACCACTTGGCTTTCTCCGGGTTGAACTTGGCCCCGGCCTTGCCGACCTTCTCCAGGG
>CAKUYG010000103.1 GCA_934702165.1 uncultured Bacteroidales bacterium
CCGCAGAACCGGAGCTTGCGTCGCAGCCAGCTTCAGCACCTGAGCCAGCCGCAGAACCGGAACTGCAGCAAGCCCCAGCAGTCTCGGAGCCACAACCGACCGCCGAACCCTCCGCCGAGCCACAGCCGCAATCGGTCACACAGTCGGTCACAGAGCCACATTTGCAGCCAAAGCCTCAGCCAATTGCAGAACCCCAACCGCGACATACCTCGCAACGCCGTTTCCGCTGGTGGGTTCCGGTGCTTATTCTGCTGGCCGTGGCCGCAGTCGCACTGCTGGCCTTTCTGACCGTGGCGCAGGTGGCCCCGGACTTCGTTGACTCTATATTGTATAGTCCAGAAGAACTCAGAATAATCAATTACTGATGACAGACTTGATATATCCTGCTTCTACGGCGCCCGTTCTTCGCGGAAGCGACCGTACGGTCTCAACCGAGATGCTCCCTGTTGTGGATGAGCACGGCAACGTCATCGCTCAGGCATCGCGGGCTTTCTGCCACGGCCGCATGGCGAAGCCGCACCCCGCCGCTCCGGAAACCACCGGCCGTACGGCAAACAGGCAGACCGTCACAGCCGCACGGCAAACCGCCACGGTTTCGGATCCCGTGCGCACGGGGCTGAAGTCGTGCGCACCAGGTGGTGTTGTGCGCACGGAACGGTCCGAGGAGGGTGTCCCGTGCGCACCGGACGGCATTTTACGCACGGAAGTGCCTCTCGTGCGCACGGGAGCGGAGTTTTCAGCCCCCGGATACGGTGAGCATGGCAATGACGGTGGTCCTCTCGTGCGCACGGCGGCTGCCCCGACTGCCAAACCGGCAACCCCAGCCTCCTGCGCCCCCGAAGCCGCTGCCAAACCGGCAACCCCAGCCTCCTCCGCCTACGAAGCCGCAAAACCCCTCCACCCGGTGGTCCACCTCCACATCGTCAGCCGCGACGGACGGATCTACCTTCAGCAGCGCAGCGCCACCAAGGACCTGCTGCCTCTGCGCTGGGACACTGCCGTCGGCGGACACGTCGCCTATGGTGAGTATATTCTGGAAGCCCTTTACCGCGAGGCCTCCGAAGAACTGGGCTTCACCGACTTCAACCCGGTCTTCATTACTTCCTATGTGTTTGAGTCCGAGGCGGAAAGGGAACTGGTCAATGTCTTCGCCACAGTCGGGGACTTCACCCTCAAGCCAGACGGGGACGAGGTGATAGCCGGGCGGTACTGGTCTCCCGAAGAGATCGAGGCCGCCTGCGGCAAAAACATCCTCACACCCAACTTCGAGTCCGAATACCACAAGATAAAAAATTCCCTCCAAGCCCTTTTGTGATGCAGGAAATAGAGAAGTTCATCAACGACCAACTGTCCGTGTGGCCTCTGGCCGCATCAAATTTCAGGGCTCTCAAGTCCGCCAGGACCAGGCAGCTGGAAGTGGACGGGCTGCTGTGCACCGTCCAGTGCAACCCCCGGCGTGTCATCTCGAGCACAGCCGACACCAGCCCCGAGGCCATAGCGGCCCGAAAGTGCTTCCTCTGTGAGGAAAACAGGCCCGCAGAGCAGTTTCACCTCAAGTTCGAGGGCCGAAAGGGGAGAAACTACCGCATACAGGTCAACCCGTACCCGATTTTCCCGGGCCACCTTGTGATAGTGCGCGATGAGCACATCCCGCAGGAGATATGGCACCATTTTCCGGACATGCTGGATTTTGCGATGAAATACCAGGGCTACACCGTGTTCTACAACGGCCCGGCCAGCGGGGCATCCGCCCCTGATCATCTTCATTTCCAGGCTGTTCCGAGACAATCTCTTCCTCTGGAGAGAGCCGTGGACGCATACCTCGACCACCCCGGGGAACCTCTGGCCTCAGTCAAGGATGCGACCCTGTACCGTTATGCTCGCTTCACCGAGGGTGTCTTCGCCCTCAAGGCCACGACCTCCAAGTCCATGGCGAAACTTTTCTACCGCCTGCTCGACTGCACGGACAAGGTAGAAGGGGAGGTCGAGCCGAAATTCAATCTCTTCACATATTGCCGGGATGGTGAGTACAGAGCCTTTGTCACCCTTCGTAAGTCCAAGCGATCTTATCATTATTATTCTGATGGTCAGGACCATCTGACCATAAGTCCGGGCGCCGCCGACATGGCCGGATACTTCGTTGCCCCTTTCGAGGACGATTTCGAGAAGGTCACGTCCGCACAGCTTGAAGAGATGCTCTCCGAGGTGTCGATTTCGCGCAAAGAGAGGGAGATGATAGAGTGGAGGCTCACACGCACCCAGCCGAAGGTCAGCGTGGGCATAATGTCAGCCAAGGAGATACGCTTCGAGATCATCTCCGACGGGGCCGGTCCGCAGAAAGTCAGCTGGCAGGACGGCCGCATTGTCTACAACGGGATGATATACGACGAATTGTATTTTGATTCCATCACCCGCTCGACCCTGTTTGCCGAAGCATCTTTCATACTGTACGACGTCGTGATAGGGATTGATTTCCATTGGCAGCAGAGGCGCACCCTCAAGTTTGCCGGGGGGCTCAAGTTCATAGTCGAAGGGGACTGCATCACCGCGGTGAACTGCATCGGAATGGAGAATTACCTTCTCAGCGTCATATCTTCCGAGATGAAGTCATCGTCTTCGCTTGAACTCCTCAAGGCCCACGCAGTCATCTCACGCAGCTGGCTGCAAGCAAGAATGGAAGAAAGAAAAACAGGCCGGCCGTCGCCGCACCGAAACTTCGATGTCTGCGCTGACGACCATTGTCAACGGTATCAAGGACTTACCATGGCAGTGGGGGAGAATGTCCGCCGCGCGATAGACCAGACCTGGGGACAGGTTCTCCGCTATGGAGGCGAGCTTTGCGACACCCGCTATTCCAAGTGCTGCGGCGGCCGCACAGAACTTTACAGCACCTGCTGGGAAGACAAGGACTTCCCTTACCTTCAGAGCGTGGAGGACCGCTTCTGCGACTGCGAGCACTCTGAGATTCTCTCGCAGGTGCTCAACGACTATGACATGGAGACGAGGGACTTCCACGACTGGAGCGTGAGATACAACGCCGCAGAACTTTCGGAACTTGTCCGCCGCCGCACGGGCATCGATTTCGGTGACATCCTCTCTCTTGAACCCCTTGACAGAGGCCCTTCCGGCCGCATCAAATATTTGAAAATCAACGGTTCGAAACGTTCTGCGGTGATAGGCAAGGAACTCGCTATACGCCGTGCCCTGAGCGACACGCACCTCAAGAGTTCGGCTTTTGAGGTGACGCGCGAGGGCGATGACTTCATCCTTGCCGGGCGCGGTTGGGGCCATGGTGTGGGCCTCTGCCAGATCGGTGCCGCAGTGATGGCTTCAGAAGGATACGATTACAGACAGATACTTTCTCACTACTATGTCGGAGCGGAAGTTGAGCAGTAACCCATGGGCCTGGGTGCCGACCCTCTATTTTGCGGAGGGCATACCGTATTTCATCGTCAACGTCATATCCGTCACGATGTTCAAGCGTCTCGGGATGTCCAACGGCGATGTGGCGGCTTACACTGCGCTTCTCTATCTTCCGTGGGTCATCAAGCCGCTCTGGAGTCCGTTTGTGGACGTGATCCGTACCAAGAGGTGGTGGATTCTTGCCATGCAGGCCCTTGTTACTGTGGGGTTTGCGGCTCTGGCCCTGTCGGTGAGCCCCGATGCTTTCGGGCTGTCGATAGTCTGTTTCTACATCATCGCGTTCGCCTCGGCCACCCACGACATAGCGGCCGACGGTTTCTACCTGCTTGCCCTGGACGAGAGGGACCAGTCCTTGTTCGTCGGGATCAGGAGTACGTTTTACCGTATATCCTCAGTCTTCGGGCAGGGAGTGATAGTGGTCCTGGCAGGGGTTCTGGAGGAGCGTCTCGGAGACATCCCCGCAGCGTGGAGCTTGACGATAGGTGGCGCGTCACTGCTTTTCGCCCTGCTCGCTCTCTGGCACCTCTTCTCACTCCCGAAAGTCGAGAATGCCGCCCACGACAAGGCTCCCGGGGACATCCTCAAAGATTTTTCCAGGGCATGGGTGACGTTTTTCCGTAAGGACGGGGTATGGCTCGCGATAGTGTTCATGCTTCTCTACCGGCTCCCGGAAGCGTTGTCCGTCAAGATGTTGACCCCATTCCTGCTCGATTCCGTACAGGACGGGGGACTCGGGCTCAGCACTGCGGCTTCCGGACTTGTGTACGGGACTGTCGGGGTGATCGCCCTGACGGTCGGGGGCATACTCGGCGGTGTTTTCGCCGCCTCCAATGGCCTGCGCAGGTCGCTCTGGCCCATGTCGCTCGCTCTGGCCCTGCCGTGCGCCGTTTACCTCTATATGGCTGTGGCACAGCCTTCTGCGATGTGGGTGGTGTATCTGTGCGTGGCCTTTGACCAGTTGGGCTACGGTTTCGGGTTCACCGCTTACATGCTCTATATGATGCGCTTCTCCGAAGGGGAGTTCAAGACTTCCCACTACGCTATATGCACGGCCTTCATGGCTCTCTCCATGATGCTCCCGGGCTTTTTTGCCGGCTGGCTGCAGGAGGCCGCCGGTTATGTTGGATTCTTCACAATTGTAATGTTATGCTGTCTGGCAACCGTTTCCGTTACTTTCTTTGCGCGGCGGCGCTGCTGAGTGCCGTCTGCCTCCAGGCCCGGGTCAAACCCGGCATCGAGGTTCTCCGTGAACGTGGATTTTCCGGCCTAGCCGGGATGAGGGTGGGGCTGGTGACCAACCCGTCAGGTGTTGATTCTCAGCTCAATTCGACCATTGACATTCTCTATGACGCTCCGGGCGTGGAGCTTGTAGCCCTGTTTGCACCGGAGCACGGGGTGAGGGGCGATGTGTACGCAGGCGGCAAGGTGGAGTCCGGTAAGGATGCCCGTACTGGATTGCCTGTCAATTCGTTGTACGGGTCCACGCGCGAACCGTCCCCCGAGATGCTCAAGGGCATCGACATCATGATCTATGACATCCAGGACGTGGGCAGCCGTTCCTACACGTTCATCTCCACCCTGGGGCTGGTGATGCGAGCCTGTGCCAGGGCCGAGATTCCGGTGATGGTGCTGGACAGGCCCAACCCTCTCGGGGGCAACAAGATAGAGGGGCCGCTGGTGGAACCGGGGTTCAACTCATTCGTGAGCCAGTACCGGATCCCTTATGTCTACGGCCTCACCGTGGGCGAACTTGCCATGCTCATCAACGAAGAGGGTCTCAACCGTGGGCAGAACGGCAGGGAGGAACCCCTGAAATGCAGCCTGCTCGTGGTGCCGATGGAAGGCTGGAGCCGCGACATGCTCTTCAGTGACACGGGCCTGCCGTGGGTGCTCCCGTCCCCGAACATCCCTTATCCCGAGAGCGCGCTGTGCTACCCGTCAGCCGGCCTGATAGGGGAGATGTACAACTACCTCAACATCGGCATTGGCTACACCCTCCCGTTCGCCACTTTCGCCGAGGAATGGGTGGATGCCGACCGGCTCAAGGAAGTGCTTGACAGTTACGCCGTTCCGGGGGTTGCATGGAGAACCATACACTACAAGCCTACATCCGGCCGGCTTTCCGGGAAACTCATCCACGGGGTACAGTATTACTACACGGACTACGATGCCGCGACCATCACTCTGACCCAGTTCTACGTGATGCAGGCCATCTGGGAGCTGTACGGCAAGAACCCGTTTGCCCTCTCCGCCGAGCGCATCCCGATGTTCAACAAGGTCTGCGGCACTGATTTTGTCAGCACCACATTCGGGCAGAGCCTCAAGGTGTCTGACATCGCGGACTTCTGGTCCAAGGATGTGGAGGCATTCAGGCAGCTGTCCGCCAAATATCATCTTTATTGAATATGAGAAGATCAATTTGTTTTGCTGCAACTGCGCTGGCGGTGTTGTCACTGCTTTCGCAGTCTGTGTCCGCCCAGTCAAGCGGAGGCGGCAACAATTCCAGAGGCGGGGGCCGCAGGCCGTCCACCTCACAGGGCTCATCCGCGTCAAGAGGCAATTCAGGTTCTCGTAGCGGTTCCGGTTCGGTTTCACGCAGCAACGGCTCTTCGGGCCGCGACAAGACATACACTGTCCCGCAGGACAACAACAAGAATGGGCAGGCGCGGCCCGGTGGTGATGAGCGCCGGCAGCCTGCGCGCACGGGCAGCAACGCTGACGGGAAGCGCGGGCAACAGCGCCCGCAGCAGCCTGCAGCACAGCCGTCCCGTCCGCAGCAGCCGTCTGCCGGCCGCCCGGATAACCAGGGGCGGCCCGGAGGTTCTGCAAAGCCTGGCGATCAGGGACGTCCGTCTTCTCCCGGTCGCCCCGGCGCTTCCGCTCCTGACAGGAAAGATGACCGTCGTCCCGGGATGCGTCCCGGTGATGGGAGACCCGGCCGTCCGGATGCCGGTAGCCGACCTCCACAGGGCCGCCCTGACATGCGTCCCGGTCATGGCGGAGCTCCTGCTCCAGGACGTCCTGATGTGCGTCCGGGGGGCGATTGGCGTCCGGGTGCGGTTCCGCCTCCGCAGCGCGATCCGATTTCCTACAGGCGTCCGTCCAGATTCTGGGACAATGGTCACCACTATTTCGGATATAGGGTGAAGAAACTTCCTCCTCGTTACAGCCGCAGGGATTTCTTTGGAGTACCTTATTTTATTGTCGATGATGTGTTCTACCGCTGCCTTGACGGCAACTATTATGTCACCCGGCCTCCTTTCGGAGTCGCTTTCAGGCCATCGCGATTTGCCGCATCGGCTTGCAGTTTCGCTTTCTATTTCGCCGCGTACCGCAGTTACCGTGAGTACAACGACTTCGCGCGCTATGTGACTGAGCGCAACTCTCTTGTGGCTTCCGCCAACTCCCGTCTGCGTTTCTCTTCGGACAACGCCCAGAGGGCCTACGAGTCATACCTGCTAGCCGAACGTCTCGGGCTTGTGCAGAGTTACGCCGATGCCGCTGCGGATTACTATTATGAAGACGGGGTGTTCTTCGTGCGGACTTCCGGAGGGGATTACGCCACGGTCGTGCCGCCGGCTGGGGCTGTCGTCAGAGAACTGCCTGACGACTACCGCACTGTCGTCTTGGACGGGGTTGAATACTATGCCGTGGACTACACCGTCTACCGCGCGGTCGCTCTTGACGGTGAACTGTACTTCGAGGTCCTCGGCCAGATGACCGACGGCTCCTGGTATTAGGGTGTCCTTTCCGCTTCGGGGGACTGCCGCCGGCAGGAGCTTGGGATGCCGCAAAGTTCTCTATGCCGGCGATACCCGTGAAGGGTTGGGGTTATTTACCCCAACCTTTTTAGTTCCGGATAAGGGCATAGCACCTCTGCAGGGCTTCGCCCGGGCCGGAGGATATGAGTTCGACATCGGGTCTGCTGTCAGCGGGCCCGATGCCTTTTTCTTTAAGCACTTCCACGAGCCTGCGTGCCACGGCCGGTGCCGGATCGATGAAATTTATCCCAGGGCCGGCGACCTTGCGTAGCGTCTCCAGCAGGAAGGGGTAGTGCGTGCAGCCGAGCACTATCGTGTCCGCTCCGGCTTCGAGGAGAGGCTCCAGACTTCTGCGGACCACTTCTTCCGCGTGCGGCCCGGTCAGTTCTCCGCTCTCCACCAGTTCCACGAAGCCCTGGCCGATGTGTTCCACTATTTTCACCGCATCCTGGAAGCGGCCCTTTGTGTTGAGGTATTTCGAGCCCTTGAGGGTTCCGGCTGTGG
>CAKUYG010000104.1 GCA_934702165.1 uncultured Bacteroidales bacterium
GTCCGTCGCTCACCACCCACTGTCCGTCCTTTTTGACAAGACGATGGATTACAAGACGATGGAGAGTCTTCTCGAAATCATCCTTGAGCTTGTAGCGGATCATGTCGAAGTAACGTGAATCCTGGAAAGCGAACTCACAGGCCCTCTCGCGGAGTATCTCCTTGATGAGAGCATCCTTGTCGGAGGAGAGGTTCTTGTCAGGGTTGCATTCCACAAGCCCCTTGAGGCCCACGCGGGCACGTACTGCATCCACATAATCTATTGCCAGTGCAAGGTCTCCCGTCTGGGCGAGAGCCTCCGCATAACCGAGGTAGATCTCCGGTACGCTGAGCGAAACCCAGTGAGGGAACTTGCCCACATACGCCTCTCCCGCATAGTATTTAAGATAACGGTAACCGGTGCCATAGTGGCTGTCCTGAGTATTAGGGACATTCCCGGCTGTGGTACCGCCGAGCCAGAGCTCATAGTTGGCGCCGCTGGTCTTGCCGTTGCCCCAGTTGATGGTCTGGAGCGCCCCGTTGACCGCTACAGTCTCATACAGACGCGGATCGCGGGTGTAGACCCTGTTCTGGAGCATCTGCTTCCCCTCGACGGTGTCGCCCTTGACGAACATCTCATCGAGCTTTCCGGCAGCGGCCGTCTCCTCCCAGTTGAAAGGAGTACCGTCAGCCCAAGGGAACATCTCCACATATTCCTGGGTCGGGCAGTAGCTGTAGCGGGCGTTGGTGCGCAGGTTTATCCAACCGTAATCGTTGCCCTTGGCGTTTTTGTGTACACGCACGTCCATGATGACCTCGGGGCTGCTCTGAAGCAGGTATGAGGAACGGAACGCATAGCGGTAATCCTCGAAAGTGTCGCCGGCAGGCTCCACGAGGTGGTATACCCCCGGGTTGGCCTTCATCATGGTGATGAACTCTTCGCAGGCCTTGCGGAACCTCTGCCAGCGCGCGACATCGTAGTTGCCGTACCATGCCGGAGATGAATCCTCCATGGTATAAACTCCGTCCCAGTAAGGCTTGTCGCTGTTGAACAGAGGCGAGGCGGCGAACTGGAGAATCTTGCACTTCAGGGCCATGGCACCGCCGATGGTCCATCTTCCCGTCTCGGAGGCGGCATCACTCGTGCCCGGATATCCCCAAGGCAGGTGATTACCGGCGATGACCTCATCAAGCAGACCGACCATGAAATTCACAGTCTCCTCAACGCTTCCGCGAGGATAGTTGTACTCGCTCTCGTCGCCTTGGAAGGTGCTTTTCACGATAGGGAGGCCGCCATAGAAACGGAACGGCACAAAATAGGTGTTGACCAGAAGGCAGCGCGCCTCGTCTTTCATCCTCTCTTTCTCCGCAGCGTCAAGCCCTGGCACGTCATCGATCTTTTCGAGCAGAATGTAGCAGTTGCGCACGTTCTGCCAGATGTATTCGTTGAGGTACGGGTAGATGTTGCCGTTCTTCTTGCTGTCTATCGAAGACGTAAGGGCTCCGGTGTAGTACATGTTGCCCACAATCGTGTTCTGGAAGAAGAGCTGGAAATTGTCGGAGAGAGCCTCCGGCATGCCTTTCCAATAGTTGAGGCACTGGGGAGGGTTGTTTGTACTGTTGGTCGGCAGGGCATAATACTGCTTGTTGTATATGCCGGCAAGGAACTGCCGGGTGTACTCGGCGTTGGTGAACACGGTGTCGGCCGTGACGGTGCCGCCCGGAGCCTTCTCAAGGAAAGCATTGCCGAACTTGAGCGGATCCGTGCATGAATACGAGGCCAAGCCCGCGGCAAACACGAGCACCGCGCCCAATATATATTTTGAAATCTGTCTCATCGCTGTTAGAAGTTAAGTCTTACACTGACTGTATAGGTCCGCTGGAGCGGATAAGAAGGATCCGTGCTGGCCTTCGTCTCCGGATCTCCCCAGATGAACGGGGTGAAAGTGAGAAGATTATAGCCGCTCAGGGCCACCTGCATACGGCTCACACCTATGGACTCGAGGAAACGGCCGCGAAGGTTGTAGGCAAGCATGAGGGTCTTGAGACGCAGATATTTGGCATCCTGCTCGTAGAGGGCACAGTCCTGATAGTTGTTGACCTTGCCGTGATCGAATGAAGCCCTAGGATATTTGGCATCCTGCGACGGGTTCTCCGGATCCCAGGTGTTGTCAACATGGTACTGAAGAAGTCCTCCGGTAATATAATCTGTTCTGGACACGAACGGTATACGGAATGATTCGCCGATCATACGGCTTACACCCCAAGCTCCCGTCCACTGCGTGTTGACCTCGAAGTCTTTCCAGATGAAGCCGGCGTTAAGGCCGAGCAGGTATTGAGGATCGTCTGTGGCTCCAAGTCCGCGGGTCATGTCGTCCGCATTGATGACGCCGTTGCCATCAAGATCCACGAACACGGCATCTCCGTCCTTGAGATCCACGAGCTGCTGCGGGAAAGGCTGACCGAAGGTCTCCTCATAGAGGCGCGGCGTGTCGGCATCGTAATAGCGGAAGAACTGGTACATGTACCTGGCTCCGATACGGTTGCCTTTCTCGTATTGATACTCATTGGTATATGGGGTCTCCTTTTTCTCGATGATCTTGTTCTGGTTGTGGGAAAGGTTCATGTTGACCCAGTAGTTGAAGTCCTTGTTGATGCGGTCCTTCCACTTGAGGGAGAGTTCCCAGCCCCAGCTGTCCACGATGCCGAGGTTGGCATAAGGGACATCGAAGCCTATGATCCCCGGTGCCGAAAGGTCACGCAGGAGGATGTCGGTACGGTGCTCCTTGTAGTAGTCGAAGGAGGTTGAGAGCCTCTCGTTGAGGAAGTTCATGTCCACTCCGTAATTCTGCTTGAATGCCTTTTCCCAGGAAACGTTAGGGTTGTTGCGGGAGTTTGCGTAAGCTCCAAGGAACGCGGTGGCGTTGTCCGTACCGAAGTTGTAGGCGTACCCGCTGCGGGTCGCATACTTGTCACTGTTGACTGTATAAGGGTCGTCCGTGTACATGAAGCGGGAGCCGCCGATCTTGTCGTTGCCGACAAGTCCCCAGGATGCGCGGAGCTTGAAGAACGAAACCACGCCCTTGGCGAAAGAGAAGAATGGCTCATCGCTCACTACCCAGCCCAGAGAGCCGGCCGGGAAGACACCGAAACGGCGTGAAGGATGGAAGTTCTCGGAACCGTTGTAGCCGATGTTGACTTCGGCGAGATAACGCTTCTTGTAGTCGTATGTGGCACGCCCCACAAGTCCCACATATCCGCGCGGGATGTCGGAGTAGGTGCTCGGGTAGTATTCCTTGCTCTGGTTGTAGAGCACGAGGCCGCTGACGCTGTGGTCGCCGAAGCTGCGGCCGTAGTTGAGCGATGTCTCGAAGTACCAGTTGCGTGCCTTGCCGAGCTCCTCGGAATAGGTGAGAGGACTGTTTTCCCCGGACTTACGGTACTGCATCGAGCCGTCCTCCTGAATCACAGGATAATAGGTCGCCACGCCGGCGACACCGGTCTGGGTGGAGGTGAAAGTGCTGTTGTACGAGCCCTTCATCTTGAAAGACAGGCCCTGGGTTATGAACTTCAGGTCCTGGTTGAGGGAAAGGTCCATCTGGAGTTTGTTGACATTGCTGGCTATATATCCTCCGATGGTGTAGTATTCAAGTCCGTTTGTTCCCGTAAACGGGAGAGTGAGTCCGTCAGAGTAGTCGGTGGTGGTAGCGACGAAGCGTCCACCCACCAGACCCGGGCTGGAGAAAGGTGTCGAGTAGTATATGTTGCGGATCATGCCCGTAGATCCCTGACCTGTACGCGGCTTGTCGGCGTTGTTGACATTGCCGGAGACGTCGAAGGAAACCTTGGTAGTGCTGGTCACGTTGAGGTCGAGATTCGCACGGTAGTTGAGCCTGTTGTACTGGTATCCAAGATGATGCGGCGCATCGAATTCCTTGAAAAGTCCGCCTTGATTCATGAATCCGGCGGAGACGAAGTACTTGACTCTCTTGGTGCCTCCGGAGATGTTGATGCTGTGGTTGGACTGCGTGGTGACTTTTTTCATCATATAGTCCGTCCACTGCACGTTCGGGAAGCGGATAGGATCCGACTGGTCGAGGAACTTCTGGATGACGGCATCGGAGAACCCGGCCGGATTGTCGTCATTGGCCCTCATCTGATTGTAGAAGACTGCATAGTCGTACGAGCCGGCCTGACGTACAAGATCCGTCGGGGTCAGGAGCGAGAACGAGGTGTTGACCGTGATCTTGGCCTTGCCCTCGGAGCCGCGCTTGGTGGTGACAAGGATGACACCGTTTGCGCCTCTCACACCGAATACAGCGGTAGCTGAAGCATCCTTGAGCACTGTGATGTTCTCGATGTCCTCAGGGTTGATGTCAGACATGGATCTCTCAACTCCGTCCACCTGGATGAGAGGCGAAGAGTCAGTCCATGTACCTTTACCGCGGACGAACACCGTAGCGGCATCCGAGCCAGGCTCACCGGAATACTGGACGGTGGTGACGCCTGAGAGCTGTCCCGCAAGCACATTGTTGACATTGCTGACCGGAGTCCTCAAAAGATCCTCGCTCTTGACGCTCGAAAGTGCACCCGTCACGGAGACTTTCTTCTGTGTACCATAGGCGACAATCTCCACTCCTTCAAGTGTGGTGCTGTCCTCTTCGAGGGTGATGTCATAGGACTTTTTGGCTCCTACTGTGAATGTGGCATCCTTGTAACCGATACATGATACTGTGACAACGGCTCCGGATGGAACTGAAAGTGTGAATTTGCCATCGACATCGGTGACTGTACCTGTCGTCGAATCTTTCAGGAAGACGCCGGCTCCTATGACTGTCTCGCCATTGGAGTCCCGGACCGTTCCCGAGATCTGCTGCTGTGCGACAGCTGCCATACCCGTCAGAAGGAAGGTCAAAGCAGTCAGCGCAAGCTTTCTGAGATGGATTTTCATCTTGAATTAATTTGGTTAATATTATGTGGTTTAAAAATGTTAAAATTTAGTGCTTTGGTTTGTTGTTTTTTTAGTGTAGGCTGCAAATATAGGTAAAATAGTTAACTTATGCAAAATGTAAATATGAACCAGCGCTTTCGGTGCGTGGTTTTGTCCGGCGGATGCCCGTTTCACCGGACAAACATGTTCTTGCGAGCGGTTTCTCCGGCGGAATGCGTGTCCTGCCGGACAAAACCGTCTCGTGGAATATCCCAGTGCGCACGAAGTTGATTGAGGGTGACCGCCACTGCCGCCCTCGTTGCCCTTTATGCCCTTGGTGGTGCCTCCCCGTGCGCACGAAGTCAATCCCGTGCGTGAAAAGCCGCCTGGTGCGCACGGGACAAATTGTTCCGATGCTTCGTGCGCACGAAAGGCCCTGGTGCGCACCGAATCGGTGCCGTGCGCACGGGATTGACAGTGGTGGCGGCGAATTATCTATTGTTGGGAAATTAGCGGAATTGTAAATAGGCTGATTATCTATGTGTTTATACTTCAGCGCGTTTGCTGCCATTCTGCTTCGATTTTCCGGGATTCGGGGGGGGCGTAAGGGCTTTGTTGAACTGCAGAACGGACGAGACGCTCATGCTTTCATAGCCGTAGACATTTAGTAAGCGGCAACTTATTTTTTAACGATTACTTAATGTTCAATCCCAGATATAGCAAATAATCTCAATTTGCTTTGAAATCCTCTGAAAAATAGTTAAAATTGCGCTGTTTGGCTATGAACGGCGATCGTGAAAATACTGTTCTGATTCCTTCTTCTGGGGTTCTACTCGGGGGGGGGCGATGCAATAGTCTCTTAATCAATCAAATACATACTATTATGAAAAAGAAGTTACCTTACGAGGGGCCTCTTGTGGAGGTCGTGTATCTATGCGTGGAGGGTGTGATATGTGGAAGTAATGAAGGCGGGTCTGAGAATATGGACCCTATAGGTGGCTCCTGGTGATCGCCTGTGAACAGGAAAATCATTTTAATTGACCTAATATCATGAGAAAAACATTTTTGATTGCGGCTGCGGCGGTGCTTTCCATCGTGGCCTGCCAGAAAGAGATGCCGGTCGCCCCTGAGGGGAACTACACCGTCCGTGCATCAAGAGAATCCGCCTCGGGCACAAAGTCCACAGTGTCAGACGATGGAGCATTCGCCTGGAGCGCTGGCGATGCCATCGGCCTGTGGAACGGAAGCAAGTTCTGCGAACTCACGACAAGCATCGGCGGCAGCGCCACTGCTGATTTCATCGGAACAATGGAGGGTACGGCCCAGAGCTATGCCGTGTTCCCGTTTGCCCTCAATGCTAAAGTTGAATACGGGACAGTGAAAGTAGCCCTCTCTTCAAGCTATGAGTGGAAGTCCGGTGAGACCAACAGCCCTATGCTTGCCGAGTGCGGGGAAAATCCGACTGCTCTGACTTTCAAGCATCTTGGTGGCCTTGTCAAAGTAAGCGTGAAGAATGTCCCGGCCGAGGCGGCGAAGTTTGTGCTGACCGCCGACAAGGACATCGCCGGCGAGTACAGCGTGTCTGACGATGCTGAAGGCAATAAAATCATCAAGAGCGCCGGGACGGCTGAAAATACTTCAGTAGCATTCACGTTCACAGCCGGCACCGCCACTGAGATGGCTTTCTATGTGCCTGTCCCGGTGGGGGATTACAAGTTCGCCGTGGCCCTTCAGAAAGCAGACGGCACTCAGCTCTGGAGCTACGGCGGAGCTTCTGTCAACAAGGTGAAACGTGCCGAATTTATTATAATGCCGGAACTCACATTTACGAAAATTCCAGGCACAGGAGAAGGAGTTGTAAATCCAGCTGAAACCCTTCAGAAACTTCTGAATGCCGGTGGTAGCGTTACGCTTGACCGTGACTATACGGGAGATTTCAGTGTGCCGGCTAATGTCAAGGTGGATCTCAAGCTCAACGGGCACAACATCACCAATGTTTCCGGAGATACATTCACTGTTGGCCTCGGGGGTGAACTTACTATAAGCGGAGACGGCACGGTGGATAATGTTTCGCATGGACGCTCGTGCATCTATAACAATGGTAAGGTAACTCTCAATGGTGGCGCGTATACCAGAAGCAAGGAGACTGGCGAGAATCCTACAACATCAGGTAAAAACAGCTATTATAATATTCTCAACCATGGCGAACTTATCATCAATGAGGGCGTTACGGTCTATCAATCTGGAGCGTTTTCTTCACTGATTGACAACGGGTATTACGATTATAAGAAGTCAGATCCTCGTTTCGGGTATGTGGACGGAACCAACAATGCCGCCCCATCCCTCACAATCAATGGAGGTTCATTCTCTGGCGGTATAAATACTATAAAGAATGATGACGGCGCAACACTTACGATAATAGGTGGCGAGTTCAGCAATACCACTCAGTCCTGCGTGCAGAATAATAATGTCGCCACCATCTCCGGAGGTACATACAATCCTGCCAAGGGTCATTCCGTAGAGTCGAAAGCGTACGCCGGAGAACATAATAAAGGTGAAACCAGCATAACTGGCGGAACTTTCAATGGCCCGCTCTACACTTATGGTGGCGGTACTTTCAAAATCTCCGGCGGCACATTCAATGACATGTCCGCTCTCAACTATTTGACAGATAAAGCAGATGTGACAGTGCTTGCTGCTGCTGGCACATACAAAGATGTATTCAAGGCCACAGCCGGAAAAGCATTGGTC
>CAKUYG010000105.1 GCA_934702165.1 uncultured Bacteroidales bacterium
ATGTAGATTATGTCTTTGTCCTCCAAAAGAGAAATCATCTCGTTTATCTCCTTTTCAGGATAATCCCACTTCGAGGAAAACTCCCCCTCTATGTAATCTTCACCTCTGTCTAAGTAACAGTCGCCAAAGGTGTCATCCAAAAATTTCTCCACCATATCAAGGTCTTTCTCGTTCTCCGTACTTGCGTAGAAGATGTTAGTCGCATAATTTGCCATAATCGTTGTTATTTAAGTCTTTACTTTTCCCTCTGTTAGCATCAGCTACTTTCTGGCTTGATTGAATTATGTCGCCTAAAAAAGTGTCATGGCTCTGTATGCAAGGTTTCGGGCAAAATACTACTGCTGCCCCACAGTAGTTGAGATTTTGGCAAAGAATCGTAAGACTATGACCTTGCAGACAAGAACGGCATGACAGGTACCTTTGCGACACAATTCTCATCAGGCAGGCCGAAAGCCGGTGCAGCACGCCTATGGATATGACAGGAGAAGAGGAAGCCCGTAAAAAAGACGGACTTCACAAGAATAGAAAGGGGCTGACCAAAAAAGTAGATAAGGTCAGAATGCGAGTAGAGCTGGACTTGTAAGGAAGTATGCCATCATTTTAGGTTGACTATCTTATCAACATCAAGTTCCGCTTTGCAGACAGATTCGATTTCTTCAATGATTTCAATGCAGCGTTTCCGGCTTATGCGGATGCCTGTGCCGGCGGAAATGATGTCTTCAAGGCTTGGATTGCCCGAATATTTGACTGATGTCGCATGTTCGCCTCTGGTGCCCTCCGGGGAGTAAGTGATGTCGTATGCGGGGGCAAGTGACCATTTGCCGTCTTCGCAGAGGAAACTGAAGTTCTTGGAGTGATCGTCCTTGTTGGCACATACCACATTGAATACCATCCTGCGGAACATCTGTTCCACCTGTATCGGGTCTTGGGTAAGATAACCGATCAGGGCAAGAAGATTTATGTAGTCTATGCTTTGAGTGCGGAAATCAGACTGCAGAAGGGCTGCCGCCGTGAGCGTGTGTATGCGTCGGCCTTCCTTTATGTCGAACCTTTTGATTGAAAAGTAGCGATTATTGACAAGGCGGATTTCCGGGATGTCAATTCCACATTTCTGCGCCGTTCTCATGTATTGGAATTCAATCCGACCGATGTCTGACGGGTCGTAGACATGTCTGAACTTCACAATCCAGTCCGAGCCGTCAGCAGCCTTGTACACAGCCTTGGGCCTAGCTCCTCCCGAATTGCGGCTGTTGTAGTACAGGAAAGACGCATCGGCATCGCTTTTTTCAGAGAGTACATCAAGAGCCTTGCGCTGGAGTTCGTCAAAGTCGCTGTCCGTGATGGCGGCGATATGTCCTTTGGACGCTTCTGGCTTATAGCAGAGTGCTCCCATCCCGGAACCGCCAACTAATGACAATCTCTGAAGAGGAGATAACTCGCCCAACGAACTGCCTTCACGACGGAGCATCCTGTCGAGCAGGTAAAGGCCATAGCCATCCGGCATACTGTCCTCGAATGTGGCAAACCCACCACCAAAACTGTTTTCCTTTGAGTATATAAGGCCGGTCTGGAGAGGCAATTCCCATGGGGATATTGAAAAGCCGGTTGCTATCCACTCTTTATCGTACTCGAACACACACCGGTCCCTTTCAGGCGTCATCTGCAAAGTGCCGACAGTGCGCTCGTCCAATGATACTTTGATTTTCAGAATATCCTTCATCGTCCTTTCTGTCTTCCTTGGTTCTTGTTTATGGTTTCAAGCTCCTCACTTGTGGTGAACTTGCTTTTACTCATGATTGCACTCATTTCGTCAAACCAGCCGAACTCGACAACCAATTTAAGGAATGCCTCAAGAGAAATCTTCCCTTTGGTCTCAAAACGTTCGAGCGTAGGCTCTGGGATACCCGTCATTTCAGAGAGGCTACGCCTGCTCAGTCCCCTGTCTAACCTGCGCTTCCGGCAGTTCTCTGCCAGTATCGCCGCCAGACGCCCGGGATTCTTGTCGAATATATCAAAACTGTATTCCACAATATATTATGCAGTATCTGTAATTAACTCAACTATTACATAAAATAATATGCCAAATGTAATAATTTTCCCGCCCATAGACAAATAATCCAGCATAATTCTTTTCACTGAACTATGAAAGTTGCCTCTGCCAAAAGAAGAAAGACAGAGGACGTATACCTTCGCGACACAATTCTCATCAGGCAGGCCGAAAGACGATGATAAAGAAAAAGCCCAAAGGAATTATATATGGATTACAACTGGTATTTATATTTTTGCTGGCCAAAAGAAAAAAGGAACAACGCTCCTCAATGAGATATACGCTCCAAAAGCGGTTTAGTTTAGAACTTGATTAGATATACAAAAACCAAACTAAACCTGCTTTTATCATAGACTTGGACATTTTTGAGGTACTGTTTCAAAAAGTGTGTCCGGACACAGGTCCATCAATTTCTGAGATCTTGCAAATATATCAATATTTCTGTCAGGGAAGAGCGTCTTGTCGCAATTTATCCTCGGGAACTGCCTTCCGTAACTGTCCTTGTCCATCGCAGTCTTTCTCATAAGCGTCAGCACGGACTCGTCGCCGGGCATCGCCCCGCGCATCCTCGTCACGCGGCGGAAGTCCTTCCGGAGGCGCTCTCCTCCGGGTTGTTGTATATGCCCAGAACCTCGCGCGCCTGCCCCATTCAAGTGCAGCCCGACTCATCCAATTGTTCAAGCCCTGATTAGGTGTGATTCGACCGGCCGAGCGAGATTGGAGGAGATTCGCACACTCAAAGAATCTGCGAGAGTCCAGCAGACATCAGCTCTTAAAGACAACAAGCTCATATCAAAAGTCATCGTAGACCCGATGGGATTTATCTAACATACAAGGAACGGCATATAGCTGGGATGCACGATACGGGTTCTACCTCGATGACGGCTGGATCCATGTCTATCGAAGCGGCTTTCTCCTGCATCGGTTCCAATAGCGGTGAGCAGAAGCCATCTGAGTCAACTCCGTCAGGCACGATTCCTGAACGGAGATGATGTAATCCAAGAAAATCTGCGGTTTGATATACGCCCCTTTGTGTCGAGCCGTTATATGCAGATGCTCCCCGATGCCACGCCCTGTGCTGCCCGTAATTCCGACATCATCACATGACACCCTGTAAAGTGGCTCCCATACAGGGAATGCACATAGCCGTGGGATGAATTATTCGCTATCTTTGCGAGACCGTCAAACACAGATAAATGATACTATATTTTTCAGCCACCGGCAACTCAAGTCATGTCGCCAAAAGGATAGCGCAGGCATTCGGCGAGGAAGCCGTCTCCATAGAGGACTGTCTCAAGGCAGGCCGCACTTCATTTTCGGGCTCGCGGACTTTAGGGCTCATCACCCCTACCTACTTCTGGGGGATTCCTTCGATTGTGAGGGAGTTTCTCTCAAAAGCTGACTTCGGTCATCCCGGATATTCCTATATCGTGTCCACGTATGGCAGCACACCCGGCCAGTCCGGACGCATAGCCGAAAGGGTTCTCAAAGGATTCCGTTTTGACGCCTGGATGGGAGTGAAGATGCCTGACACATGGACACCGATATTCGATCTCAGCGACAGTGCCGCAAACGCCAAGAAAAATGCTGCTGCTGAACCCGTAATAGACGAGATCATATCTCTGGTGTCATGCCGAAGCCGAGGGGTTTTCGTAAAACACAGAATCCCCATGCCCATAGCCGCTCTGTATTACCGGACCTACGAACTGGAACGCAGGACGTCAACGCTCTCTGTGGCCCCTTCATCATGCATCGGGTGCGGCCTGTGCGCAAAAAAATGTCCAGCCGGCGCCATCTCAATGGAGGACGGCAAGCCGGCATGGACAAAAAAACAATGTGTGATGTGCTTGAGATGTCTGCACCGCTGCCCCAAAAATGCAATTTCGAGGGGCAGAGCCACGCGGCGTCATGGACAGTATGTCCACCCCGACCGCCTGGCAGGGTAACATCAGAACTTATACGAGAGTCCAGCCGAGACGTATCCCGTGTCGTGACCGCCCTCGACCCAGATGCCGGCCTTTTCGCTGAAATACCAGCGAAGACCAGCCGTGGCCAGAACGCCCATCTTGTTGTCCATCTTGTTGAACGTCGAGCTGGCCTCTTCCCCGCTTTCGTGCTCTGTCGTATGCTCACCTATGATACCGATATCGATCATTGCCCGTGCATAGAACTCGAGACGGCGGCAGAGGGTCAGGTGGTAGCTGAGGCCGGCAGCAAGATCGATGCGGTTGCAGAAAGTGTCCATCTGCTCATCACCATAGCCGTCATCCAGCATCCAGCTGTAACTGTATCGCGAGAACTCTCCCCCGACCGTCCAGCCTATGCCGCCAAACTTTCCGAAATCCATGAAGCAGATATCGGAATACACCATCACCGGGGGCACCTCCATCTTGAAGGAAGGCGCGTCTCCGGCATGCTTCATCACCCGTGCCCACGAGGCGACAACAGGTGAGGCCCCGACCTGGAGGGTCCGTGTGTATTTAGGGAAAACAATTTCAGCGGAAGTACGCTTCCAGGCCATGTCCTTGAGAGCATCCGATGCGGCGATCCCCGACTGGACGGAAATCTGGTCGGCCTTGAACTTTCCCTCCACGCGACGGGCGGTGCCGGCATAAGAAGCTTCCCACGCGCGGATGACATCCATGAAAGTGTCGAACTCCCCCGCTTTTATCCTGGCGGCGAATTCCGGATAGTCATAGATCTTTCCGAAATACTCTTCAAGCATTCTGGCTGCCATGGACGGTTCCGTCCTGTCGAACATGTTGTCACGCGTGTCGGTCCCCATCATTATCGCCATGTCGCCCGCGATGCTCAAATACCAGCCGCGCAGCGGACGCACGATGGTGACGTTGTTGATCTTCTCGGATTCAACCGTGAAAAGAGAATAAAGGTCAATGCCTTGGCCTTTGTATTCCTCCCGGACCCATTCCACGGACGGGGCCCCGCCGAGGAAGCCGTAGACCTTGAGCAGCCTCTTCACATACTTGTCGCTACCCTCCAGGAGGAGAGAGTCAACGTCCTCGTTGATGTACCTTGTCCTTTCGCCATCCGGAGTCAGGCTGAATTCAATATGGTCGGGCCTGTTGACAAGGGCAGAACGCAGATAGCCGTCAAGCACACGATTCTCGCCTTTGTTGAGCCAGATACGCGCCTGCACGTCTGAGTCGGACTTAGCAAACGCACTGGCCCCGGCAAGCAAAAGAGCCGCCGAGGCCAGAAAGATTCTCATCGCCTTCATCGCCTATTTCTTATCCGCAGAGAAACTGAGGGCGAAACTGCCGCCTGAGAACGAACCTGTGAAAGCATAGACCATGTCTCCGACCGTCTTGCGATATATGTGTGAACTCTCGCTTTTGGTGAAGCCGGCAGGGCCGAACTTGGCGTAGTATGTCGTTGAGACTGATTCCTCGCACTTGTAGTCGAAGAATGTCACGGTTTCCATACCGCTGAGCTCGCGGTACTGGCAGTTCTCGATTTCCCCGTCAAAGGCCGGGAAATTGGAGAGGAAAGGGTACTCTTTGACAAGTGATGCCCACGTGACCTTGTCTCCCGGATTGTCACCGTTGCCTGAATTTTCCTTGTTGCAGCCGCATACAAGCACAGCTGCTGCGCATAGAAGAGCAAAAACAAATTTTTTCATCATGTAATCAGTTTTGGAGGCAAAGATAATCACCCCCCCATTAAAAACAAAATAAAATTCAAATATTATCCGTTGCGGCTCCAGACTGAAAAAACGAATCAGTCCACCGGGCTGAACTCGTCCTTGCCCACTCCGCAGACAGAGCATACATATTTTTTCATTCTTATACTTTTATGTTTCCACAAATGTAGCACTTTTTTGTTTTTCTTCCCCGGCCCGCGGTCCATGTTTGCAGAAATCGCCCGAAATCATTAAGTTTGGGTCATGAATTACCATAAACCAAAGATTCTTGCCGTCATCGATGTCCAGAGAGACTTCTGCGACCCGTCCGGCTCGCTTTATGTGGACGGAAGTGAGACTCTCCCTCCCAAGATTGCCGGCATCTCCAGCAAGTATGACGGCATCATATTCACACTCGACTGGCATCCTGCGGACCACTGCTCTTTCGTGGAACAC
This sequence comes from uncultured Bacteroidales bacterium, assembly GCA_934702165.1. Classification (GTDB taxonomy): domain Bacteria; phylum Bacteroidota; class Bacteroidia; order Bacteroidales; family UBA932; genus Cryptobacteroides. Next base: position 6,144 of record CAKUYG010000105.1, read on the forward strand.
GGCGGGCTTTGGCCGTCCCACTGCGTAGCTTATACCCAGGGCGCGGGTCTGCCGGATCTGTTCTCTCTGATTCTGGAAAGAGGCCGGGAAGACGTCTGCCTGCATTTGAAAGGACAGGACAGAGAGCGTGAGCAATACGGGGCATTTGAACATCTCTCCCAGGGAAGCACCGAATACTGCTGGCTGACATCTTGCGAGAGCGTGGATGTCTGCGGCATCGCCGGAGACTTCTGCGTCAAGGAAAGCACGGCCAACATCCTCAAGATCGTCCCGGCGCAGAAAGTCGGCATCATCATGGACTGCGTGCGCAGCATAGACGGCGGAGCCGCCCTTGAGAAATTCATAAAAGAAAACCGAATCACAAAAAAATAACTCATGAACACACGTGCAATTCTCCTCCTCAGCCTCTCGCTCCTCGCGGCAAGCCCTGCCGTATCGGCACAGTCGCTAAGGGAGAGCCTCAAAAAAGCTGCCGAGAAGGTCGGCAAGCAGGTCGAGCAGGAAGTATCAAAGAAGGTTCCTGTAAAGAAAGGCCAGCAGACGAAAAAAGCCGGCGGCAAATCCAGCAGGGACGCAGAACTTGAAAAACAGTACGAGGCTATGCTCGGCCCCGGTGTCGGAAACGCGGAAGACGAGGCACCGACCGTAAGGCTTCCGGAGCAGCATACGGCACTTTTCGCTCCCCTCGGCTATCCTATCGAGGCGTCCTACGGATTAAAAAAAGCAAAACCGCAGCTGCCACCGAAACAAGCCGAGAAGCAGGTTGACTGGGTCGATAAGCAGCCCTATATCTATGAGCTTGACAACCAGAGCCTTGTGGATGAGTTTATACAGCTCGACCAATGCGTCGAGGACGGGTATATCAAAAATCTCACCCCGGCCATGGCCAGATACGACAACGTCAAAGGCGAGGTTTACGCCCGTGCCGAAGCCCTGAACGGCATGGTGGAACAATACAACGAAGCCAAAGACGAGTACAATTCCGAAACATATCAGTGGGTCATCAACGGCATCCACCGCAAACTTGCAAGCATCCTTGACTCCAGAGAATACAAGACGGTGGTCCGCAGTTCGCTGACTCCCCTTTTCACCTTGAAAGACAACTTCGTGAATGAAAAGACAAAAGAATACTTCAAGGCACATGGAGGATATGAGAACGCCATAAATGCCAAGATGACCGTCTGGGATCCTCAGCCCGACAAGAAAGGCATCGGAACATCAGAGGATGGTCAGAGCGGGAAGGTCGTGGACGAAAATGCCTCCGGGGCGACAGTGGATATCGGAGGTGTAATTTATGTGCTCCACAATACCAACAGCGGCAAAGCCGGACGAGCATTCATCTCAGAAGCTGTCAAGACGGCCGTAGCCGGCAAGGACATTGTGATCCCTGACTACGTCAACTACAACGGCAAGAAATATCCGGTGAGAGACATGCGTGCCGATCTTTTCTGGGGCG
>CAKUYG010000106.1 GCA_934702165.1 uncultured Bacteroidales bacterium
CTCATCAAAAAGGCGCTCACAGACGTTAAATAAAATCGAAATTTTCAATTGAATGATTATTAATAAGTTTGAAGCGCTGGAGCGGCTTTGCACAAGCAGTCATCCGGTAGGTCAAAAAAAACAGAGCACCCATCCGTAAAGGATAAATACTCTGTATTAACGTTTGTGAGGCGCTTATCTCTCACTTTGAAAATTTCGATGTTGCAAATGTAGCAATATTTTTCCGGTTTGCAAACGCGAAAATCAATAGAGAAACATAATTCCCCATGCCCCAATTCGCAGACACCCATTTCAAGGACGCCTTGTTCCGGTACCGTAAGGACGGAAACTATCCGGTAGTTTATAGAGAAGTTCCAAAAATGACTGCTAATAAGATGAGATAGAATACATGAAATTGGATATGGAGTCTGAATACAAGCGTACCCTCAAATCATAGGTTATGATATTACCTTTCTTGACAATGTGTTGCTGTGGGGCCGGATTGGATTTCTGATTGGTAAATCTTACCTTTGTACCAAATGCGGTTTTATTTATGCGTCTGAAGTTAAATAAAACAGAGCTGAAAGGCTACAAGTCGGTAAACGGGGACGGACAGGTGCTTGCCCATAAATGAGGGTGTTATTTTGCGTGAAACGATTTGAACTTATGACAGTATATTTTAAGACAATACCGACATTGAGCGGGGAAGCGGCGGAGAGGTTTATCCGGCAAGCTGACGAGAATGTAGCCAAATACAAAGAGTCTATAGATTTCAGCGAACAAGTCCACAAGGCAAGGCAAATTCTCGCTAAATCCTCCAAGAAGTAAGTTATGTCCAGGCTGTGGGGGTATTGGTTTATTGAACTTGATTCAGAGAACATGCCCGTACGTTGGGCGTGTACATTATGAAAGTGCAACTTATCATTAAATAAAGAAAAAGTCATGTCTTTGCATATTATATGATAGGTTGATGCGCTGAAGCGTGATAGCTAACTAGACATTTTTCACTAATACTACATAGATATTAAGGCGCTGGGACGTAGTGGGTTCCGGCGTTTTTTCCTTTACTCCCTATGCAAAACCAGATGTTTTTTGCCGCCGCCCTCGGGGCGGTGGTGGCCTTTGTTGCTGTCAACTGGGCCTATTTCAAGGTGTTGCGCATTGCGCTTGACAAAAATCTCGTTGATAATCCTGACGCGCGCAAACTTCAGAAGAGGCCCGTGCCGGTGATGGGCGGCATCGCCGTGTATTTCGGGGTGCTTGCCGGTGTGCTTTGCGGTGCCGTTCTGCATGCTTTGACCGGGGCTGCGGTACCGACTCGGCTGCTGCCTGTGATGTGCGCGATGAGCGTGATGCTGTATGTTGGCGCGCTGGATGATATTCTGGGTCTGAGCCCGCGGAGTCGTCTGGTCATAGAGGTGCTGGCGGTGCTTGCTTTGGTGTTTGCCAGCGGAAAATGCATCGATTCTCTCCACGGACTATGGGGCGTGGAGGCGTTCTCATGGTGGATTGCGGTGCCGCTGACGGTGTTCGCCGGGGTCGGCATCATCAACGCCGTGAACATGATAGACGGGGTGAACGGGCTGTCGAGCGGACTGTGTATCACATGCTGCGCTGTATTCGGGGTGTCGTTCGTTATGGTGGGGGATGTCCCGAATGCTGTATTGGCTTTCAGTACGGTGGGTGCGCTGATCCCGTTCTTCGTGCACAATGTGTTCGGGAACCATTCCCGTATGTTCATCGGCGATGCCGGGACGATGGTGATGGGTATCCTGTTGACCTGGTTCTCTATATGTACTCTGGATGCGCGGAGCAGTGCCGATTTCATGATAGGGGGAAGGGTTCTGAACCCGGTGGCGCTGGTGCTGGCGGTGATGAGCGTGCCGGTGTTTGACACCATCCGTGTGATGGGGATGAGGATGCTGCGCCACAAGAGCCCGTTCCTGCCGGACAAGACGCACCTGCACCATGTCTTTGTGAGTGTGGGTATCAGCCATTTCATCACCACGGTGAGCGAGATCCTGATCGGGGTTGTGGTGGTCGCCGCTCTGGTGGTGTGTGCCATGTGCGGGGCCGGGGCTGACATCCAGCTGTATGTGGTCATAGCGGCGGCGGTGCTCTTCGTGTGGGGGACTTATTTTATCCTGAAGTTCAACGCTGACCGCCATACGGCGTTCCTGCATTTCCTGACGGGGTTCAGTGTGAGGACGCATCTGGGGCGGAGCGAATGGTGGCGGAAGCTGACCGCGTGGCTTGACGGGCCGTGCAAGGCTTTTGCCGAGGAGGACGCTGAGCCGCAGGATGCACCGGCATCTGACTTCAAGGAGCGCGACAGGCGGCTTGTGCTCTCTTTTATGAAGGGACGCGCCGAGGTGCTGGTGTCGGATATTATGGAGAATTCCGGGGCGGAGCGGCTGAGGGTGTATGCCATCCTCTTTGAGGAGGTGCAGCGGGGGAGAGTGGCTGTGACGAAGGAGGACGGCTTCGGCGGACCGGAGATAGTGATGTTGACAAATCAATAGTTTAGAGATATGCAAGAAGTTGATTATAAGGAGCGTGACAGGAAACTGCTGCTCGAATATCTTTCCGGGAGGGGAGATGTGGATGTGGACAGACTGGCTGCGGATAGCGGGATCGAGCCGCTGAGGGTGTTTCCGCTGCTGTTTGAACTGGTGCAGGACGGCAAGGTGGAGGTGGTGTCGGAGGGCAAACTCGGTGCTCCTGCAGTAGTGAGGTTGGTACGATGAGGCTGGATGAAGCGCTTCTCGATGCTCTGAGTGCCAGGGCGGCAGCTTCGCCCCGGCTGCGCGTGCACTTTGATCTGCGTGACAGGGAGGAGGACGGCTCGATGCGGATGCTCAACGCACTGGAGCCGGGGACGGTGATTCCGGTGCACCGGCACCGCGAGACTTCTGAGGATGTCGTCTGCCTGCGCGGCTGCGTGGAGGAGGTGGTCTATGATGATGATGGCCGGGAACTTGAACGGTGGCGCTTGTCTCCATGCTCCGGGGTGATGGCCTGCCATGTCCCGAAGGGGCAGTATCACACCTGCGTCCCGCTGGAGAGCGGCTCGGTGATACTTGAGTTCAAAAATGGGAAATATGATCCTCTGAGTACGGAGGACTTGCTTTAGGCTCCGCTCCGGCGGGGCCTTTTTTGTGCTTCGGCACTGGCTCGCCATATCGGCACTGTTTTTGTAGTAAATTGATATTGAATTATTTATAACCTATAAAAACACTAAGACGATGGAACGCATTTCTAAGATGTTGGTGGCGATGTCCGTTGCGGCATTCCTCCCTTTGTGCTTATGTGCAGGTGAAGTGGACAACACTCCCGTTGGTTCTTTGGATCTTCCGCGCTACCTCGGCAGGTGGTACGAGATCGCCAGGTTCAACCATTCTTTCGAGCGCGGCATGAGCCGTGTCGCGGCCGAGTACCGTCTGCGCGATGACGGCAAGGTCGAAGTCGTCAATTCCGGGTGGAAGGACGGCAAGTTCAAGCAGACCGTCGGCAAGGCAAAGCAGCCCGATCCGGAGAAGAATCCGGCTCTGCTCAAGGTCTCTTTCTTCCTCTTTTTCTATTCTGACTATCGCGTGCTGATGCTTTCTGATGATTACAGCGTGGCTCTGGTCGGAAGCTCTTCTGACAAGTATCTCTGGATTCTGTCCCGCACTCCGGTACTGCCGCAGGAGACTCTGGACGCCGTGCTCGCTGAGGCGCGCCGCCGTGGATACGACACCTCGAAACTGATCTGGGTGGACCAGAAAGATTGAACTGTGTCGGATGGCCGCCGACGAGGTGGCGGATAACATATCCGCCACCGCTCTAAGCTATATGAAACTTGCGAAGATGGAGGCGCCGATGACGGTCAGGATGCCGCTGACGACGATCGAGAGACTGCTCATCGCGCCCTCTATCTCTCCCATTTCCATGGCTTTCGCTGTGCCGACAGCGTGCGAGGCCGTGCCGACGGCGATACCCTTGGCGATGGGCTCTTCAATATGCATGAGGCGCAGGAACTGCTCTGCGAAGATGTTGCCGAGGACTCCGGTGATTATGATCGAGACCACGGTGACGGCCACATAGCCGCCGAGTTGCTCCGAGACTCCGATTCCTATGGCCGTGGTGATGCTCTTGGGGAGGAAGGTGGCGTAGGCGGCATGGTCGAAGCCGAAGATCAGCGCGAATGCGAGGATCGAGCACAGGCTTGACAGCACTCCTGACGCGATGCCGGCTATGACTGCCCTCCAGTGCTTCTTGAGCAGCTCGAACTGCTGGTACAGCGGTACTGCGAGGCAGACCGTGGCCGGGGTGAGGAAATAACTGATGATATCCGCCCCTCGGGCGTAGTCCTCATAACTTATGCCGAGAAGCCAGAGGGCGGCGATCACCAGGATGATGGCAATCAGCAGGGGGTTCATGAGCGCCCGCCCTGTCTTTTTCTTGAGCCACATCCCGACGGCGTAGGCCCCGAGACTGAGAAGTACTCCGAAAAACACGGAGCCGGAAAACAGATCCTTATCCATTTCTGACGTTTTTGCTTCGCCTGATGGCACGCTGTGTAACCCTTCCGGACACGCCCATCACGATGAAGGTGCTGAGCACGATGACCAGCAGGTACTCGATGAGGGAGCCTTTGACCGCACTCCAGCTTTCCATCAGACCCACAGCCGCTGGGATGAACATGATGGGCATGGTGGTGATCAGGAACGTGCTGGTCTCCTGCACATCGCTCACCTTGACCCACTTGAGTTCGAGACAGGCGAACAGGAGCACTATGCCGTAAATGCTCGGAGGTATCGGGAGGGGAATGAGCCTGCCGAGAACCTCGCCGGCGAACGAGAACGCGGCGATTATAAGGAACTGTATGATATATTTCATCGTATTGTCACTATGAGGGTGCCTGGTCCGTAGTTGTCTGCGGTGCCGGGTGTGTAGCTGCACGATAGAGCGAACACCTCATCGAGCTCGCGCTGCAGCGCTTCTTTGAGGGTGCCGTCTCCGAAGCCGTGTATAAAGACTATACGGCGGCCCTTGTGCTTGAGGTTCTCCCGCAGAACCCGGCGGAACCAGTCCAGCTGGCAGTCCAGGGCTGCCCACTGCGGCACGCCGTCCGCGCCGGGAATCTTGTCCAGATGCAGGTCCACGGTCATCGCCCCGGACTCGGTAGGGGAAGAGGCCGGGCGGGAAGGGCGTTTCTTTTCCGGAGAAGTGCCGACTGAGCGCAGCATCGCGAGGTCTTCATCACGGTTGATCACGTAAAATTCGTTTTTGGAGACTGTCGCGACAAGCCCGCCGGGAAATTCAAGTTGAACACCCTTCTCGCTGAATCCGATGATGACAGCCTCATCGCTGGTGTCCATCATTCTGACCCTCTGCCCCTTGGCAAGCCCTTCGTTGCGTGCGTGCGCCTCGTGGATGGAGGGGTGCACTACAGTCTTGCTCTTGCGCTCAGGCTTCTGGGGGCCGGACTCCGCGTCGAGTTCTTTTTTCAGGGCCTTGAGCTGGGTGAAATCTGCAAACTGTTTCACAATTCGTCTGAAGCGTACAGGTAGCCGAGCAAGGGAGTGTCATAGGAGAAATAATCTTCCGGAGAGAAGAACCTGTCAAGCTCGATAGCGGCTGCCTCCTGGGAATCGGAAGCGTGTATTATATTTTCCTGATGGCTCATGCAGTAGTCACCGCGCACGGTGCCCGGGAGAGCGTCGCGCCCGTTGGTCGCGCCTGTCATCTCGCGTACCACTTTCACCGCGTCTATTCCCTCCCAGCAGCAGAGGATCACCGGAGCCGCCATCATCGAAGCTTCGATGATGGGGTAGAACGGCTTCCCGACAAGGTGCGCGTAATGCTCGGCACACTTCTCTTTGGTGAAATGATACATCTTGAGGGCTGTCAGGTGCAGGCCCTTCTTCTCGAATCTGGAGATGATCTCCCCGCACAGACCCCTCTGGAGGGTGCAGGGCTTGAGTATCACGAGCGTGCGTTCCATCCTATTCACAGACATAGTCACATGCCACCCTGGTCTCGCGCACTTTCTTGCAGTACTCGGATACTGCCACGTGGGCAGGGTTGTGTTTGTATTTCTCGAGGTCTTCGAGCGAGTCGAAAGTGGCTATGAGACAGGCGTCGTAGTTGCCGGGAGCCACATTGACTCCGACTTCGCAGCTGAGGAGCTCCGGTACCACTCCCATAAGCGCCTCCAGGTGCTCTTTCATCCATTGCGCGTTCTGTTCCGCGCTCTTGCCTTCCGCCTCAGGAAGGAGTTTCCACATCACGATATGCTTTATCATAATGAAATTTTTTCAAAATTACACATTCCCCGTGAACTGTGCAAATCCGCATTATTTGAAATCCACGGTGGAATTGCTAAATTTGCGTGGCGCAGCCGCAGGGCGGGCCGTTGTGGGTCCGGAGGCGGGTGCATGCCGCGATAATAATTATTAAGGACAATGAAAAAGACAATAGCATCACCAAAGGCACCGGCAGCGGTCGGGCCTTACTCCCAGGCAGTTGAACTCAATGGCGCGCTCTTCATCTCCGGGCAGCTCCCTGTGGACCCGGTGAGTGGGGAGATGCCGGAAGGCATAGAGGCGCAGACCCGCCGCAGCCTTGACAACCTCGGTTATATCCTTGAGGAAGCCGGTCTGGGGTACGACGACATCGTCAAGACCACCGTGCTGCTGGATGACATAGCCGATTTCGGGGCGATGAACGCCGTGTATGCCGAGTACTTCAAGGGCGACAAGCCTGCGCGTGTATGCTACCAGGTGGCTGCCCTTCCGAAGGGTGCCAAGGTCGAGATTGACGCCGTAGCCGGCAAATAATCACTGAGATGGACAAATATCTCCAGAGGACGACCCTCCTCGTGGGTGAGAATGCGCAGGCGGAGATTTCCCGCGTGCGCATAATCCTTTTCGGGGTCGGGGGAGTGGGGAGCTGGTGTGCCGAGGCATTGGTGCGCTCCGGCGTGCGGCATCTGACGATCGTGGATTTCGACACGGTCAGCGAGAGCAATGTCAACCGTCAGCTTATGGCAACCCCATCCACTGTGGGTGAAGTCAAGGTTGAGGTGCTTCGCCGAAGACTTCTGGAAATCAGTCCTGAGGCGCAAATCATCGCCTGCAATGAGCATTACTCTGCGCAGACGGCGGAGAATTTTGCCTTGGCCGGCTACGACTATATAATAGATGCAATCGATTCCCTCAAGGACAAGGCCGACCTTATCAAAAGGGGAATGGCTGCACCGGGAGTGTTCTTCTCTTCGCTCGGGGCTGCGCTGAAGATAGATCCCACCCGTATCAAGGTCGGGAATTTCTGGAAGGTGAGGGACTGCCCGCTCGGTGCTGCGCTCCGCAAGAAGTTGCGTCGCGAGGGCGGGGTGCAGGAGCACTCTTTTCTCTGCGTATACGGGGACGAGGTGCTCCCGAATCTCGGGGCGGCGGCCGTGGGGGAGGATGCCCTCGGGGCGGAGGCTCTCTCCGCC
>CAKUYG010000107.1 GCA_934702165.1 uncultured Bacteroidales bacterium
AGCTGAGGGAGTCGAACCCCCGACCCTCTGCTTGTAAGGCAGACGCTCTGAACCAACTGAGCTAAGCTCCCGAGCGATTTTTGATGTTTTGTTGTCCCGTTTCGTTTGGACAATGCAAAGGTACGACAAAAATCGGATTCCGCAAACTTTTCTTGAAAAATTTTCAAAAAAGTTGAAAAAAGTAGATTTTCTCCGTCCAAATGCAATAATCTGCCACGGACTTGCATCTTGAGACAGTATGAAGAAATTTCGATTAGCAATGATGTTGTCTGTGGTTCTCGCTCTCGTTGCTTGCAGCAAGATGGAACGTGATGCTGACACCATCTTGTATGAACCCACATGGGCGGCAGTATACGATTACCCTGTTTCAAAAGACGGCATCTGCGGTCTGGGACTGGTACTTGTTCAGGGCAGGACTGACGATGATTTCAGTTTCACCTCTCCCGGGGCGGCGCTTTCTTTGAAGCTCCATGCTCCGCAGTTGTCCGGTCTGCTGCCGGTGGGGGAGTATGATTCTGAAAGCTTGGGAGATGGTCGTTCCATTGTATGCTCCTCCACGGGGGATAATGCATCTTTTATGGTTGAGAGGTTGCCTGATTCGGGTGAGACCAGGATGTTGTCGATAAGTTCCGGTACTTTGGAAGTGTGGCTTGCCAACGGAGGAGACTATGTCCTTCGTGCCATGGTCGAGGCAGGTGGCCGCAGCTATAAGTTTGACTATCAGGGTCCTGTGCAGGATTTTAGGCTTGATGAGGATTGAAAATCCGTGCCTGCTGTTGCGCTGTTCCGTATTTTTGCATAAATTTGCGGTGTCTGCGCTCGTGAGAGTTCAGGCAAACGACTGAATGGGGATGTTCTGGTTTTGACAGCATTGATTTTGGTCGGTAAGCACGTCGGGCGTAGGAGGCTGGCCCGTTAATCCCAGTCTTCAAGCCATAACTGGCAACTACAACTACTCATACGCTTGCTAGTCTCCAAGAGACTGAGCATCAATCGGTGCCGCCAAGGCTGCGGCTCTGACGTATATCCCTCCAGCTTTAGGCCGGTTCAGTCTGGATAAAGGGGTATCATCAAAACCGGATGCGGGGGATGGACGCCTCTAAGTCCCTTTAAGTTCCCAGAGGATAAGCCGCAGCTGGCCCGTCTTCCGGCAGGTAGCGGTCGAAAACCAAAGGAGGAATAAGCGTGTAGAAAGCCCATCGGGACGATGTTTGGACGGCGGTTCGACTCCGCCCATCTCCACAATATTGGTTGGATATCAAGCGTTTTAGAGGTTTTGCGAATGGATTTTGTCCGTCTGTGTTTCACGGTCAGAACGTAAGCGCAGACGTCCTTGCGAGAGACGACGCTTCGGCGACCCTCCTCTCGACTTCATCGGGAGAGCTATAGTCCAGATTCCATGCCGCCACGGTCGTGACCTCGCCGAGACCCCAAAGGGAGGAGAGCGCCTGAAGATATGGGCTGCCCTGGTCCAGCCGACTGCCGGTTTCTATATTCATCCCCCTTGTTGTGATGTACATTACCCTTTTACATTTGCACAATCCGGTGCAAGTCTGTCCGTTGTCAGTGAAGGTGACGCCGTAGAGTGACATATTCTCGAAGAACGCCTTCAGCACCGCAGGGAAACTCATGTCCCAAAACGGAGCGGCTATGACAATCCTGTCAGCGGAAGCGATCCTGCGGGCCAGCGCCACGGTCGATTCCGGAACGACACCGGACGACCTTTCTGCAAGCGTCACCGGGGTCAACGCGAACAGGCCGACAGCATTGACATCAACGGTTTCGATGTCATACCGCGAAGAAAGCACCTCCTTTGCGGCGTCAAGAATCTTTCTTGTTCTGGACTCCGGTCTCATGCAGGAGTCAATGATCAGCAATTTTCCCATTTTATCTTAGAAACTGTTTTGAATCGAGCCAAAATCTTGATGTGAAGCTCATACATAATCTGTGGTAAGTTATTGAAAAAGTCATTAATCTGCAAGATTCCATGTCATTTCATCATCGGACGGGCGAGTGGATTGTCTCTGTGAAATGAAATTCTCGGAGGTCTTCGTGTGGCTTGCTCGTGCTGAATACCGGCGCCGGAAAGGTTATAGTGTTTTTGCCCATATACCCTATAACCTTCGATGGAAATAAGCGGCTGGCGTGTTTTTCATGCTCGGGTTATAGAATTTTACGGGGATTTATCTATAACTTATCCGTTTGCACATGGGGGCTGTTGCCCTGACGACCATCAGGGATGGTTGCGCCTCATCGTATCATCAGCTCTTCATAATCCGCCATCGAGCGCTGTATCACTTCCTTGGCGGTGTCCGCGCCGTAGACCCCGATGAGCTCCATCCTCGGGGTCCTTTCTCCGGGGATGTCTTTGTATGTTGTGAAGTAATGGACCAGGCGGCGGATGATGGCCGTGGGGAGCTCTTCTATGTCGTTGTAGTGCCCGTAGATGGCGTCGTTCTTGAGAACTGCGATGATCTTGTCATCGGCCTGGCTGTGGTCGAGCAGACGCAGTCCGCCTATCGGACGGGCGCGTACGATAATGTCTCCATGCGTGACGTCCTTCTCCGTAAGCACGCAGATGTCAAGAGGATCCCCGTCGCCCTCAATGTCGTGCCGGCCGAGTGCTTCGTTGGTCAGTTCCGCCATCTTCCCGGCGCAATATGTCCGCGGCAGGAAGCCGTAAAGTGAGGGGACGATGTTGGAGAATTTCTGTGGCCTGTCAAGCGAGAGGTAGCCGGACTCCTTGTCTACTTCGTATTTGACAGTGTCTGTGGGGACTATCTCTATGAAGGCCCTGACTTCTTCAGGGGCATTGTCTCCGAGGCTGATTCCGTGCCATGGGTGAGATTTGTGTGCGTGTCTGTAATCCATAATCGGTCCCAAATATAGTGAATTTCCCTCTCTTTGTTTTCTTGCTCTTTGTAAGTAACTTTGCCGCCCTTTCCCCCTCAGGGCGGGTTTTGACATAATGAGAAAGATAGGTGAAATACTGAAGATCGGTCTGCCGATAATGCTCGGGCAGGCGTGTGTGATAATCCTGGCCTTTGCCGACAATATCATGATCGGCTGGCACAGCGTGGATGAACTTGCGGCCTCGGCTTTTGTCAACAATATACTCAATCTGTTCATAATGACAGAGTTGGGTTTTGCCGCCGGATTGACTCCGATAATAGGCTCCTACAATGGCAAGGGTGATGTCAAGTCGGTCGGTGCAACACTTCGCAACGGCTTGGCCGTCAATGGTCTGATCGGGCTGGCAAGCATCGTGCTCCTGGCGTTGATCTATGCTTTTCTGGGGCATTTCGGGCAGAAACCGGAGCTGCTGCCGTTGATAAGGCCGTATTTCTTTATTGTTGGTGTTTCGACCCTGTTTGCGCTTGGTTTCAACACGCTCAAACAGTTCACTGACGGGATATGCCGCCCTGTGGTGTCAATGCTGTTTCTGCTGGCGGGTAACCTCATCAATATTTTCGGCAACTGGATCCTCATTTATGGCAATCTCGGCTTTCCGGAACTCGGGCTTGTGGGGGCCGGGCTCAGCACATTGTTTTCCCGTGCTTTGATTTTTGTGGCTTTCCTGATTTATATAATGTGCTCGCGCAGTCTGAAAAAATATGCCATGGCCATCAAGGATGCTGTGGTCTCACGGGCTGAGATGAAGGGGATTTTCACGGTGGGGTATCCGGTGGCGATACAGATGGCGCTCGAGACTTCCTCGTTTACTTTTGCGGCCGTGATGGCCGGCTGGCTTGGCGTTGTAGAACTGGCTGCGCATCAGGTGGTCATCACCATCTCTCAGCTGTTTTTCCTGATGATGCAGGGCTTGTCATTCGCGCTCTCGATACTTGTCAGCAATGCCTGCGGTCGAGGTGACTACAGGGGAGTGCGGGAGTATGCCGGAAAGGGTTACGGGATGATAGTCTGCATATCTGCGACGCTCTCCGTGCTCCTTTACATTTTCCGTTATCAGGCGGCCGGAGTCTTCACGGATTCTCCGGAGGTGTCAGCGATGGCGGTGTCCCTGTTTTTCGTGCTCTTCGCCTACCAGTTCGGTGACGGGCTCCAGCTGTGCTTCGCCAATGTCCTGAGGGGCTTGCAGGATGTCAAACCGATCATGAAGGCGGCTTTTGTGAGCTACTATCTGATAGCCATCCCGGCAGCCTACCTGCTCGGCTTCAAGACGGATCTGGGTCTTGTCGGGATCTGGCTCGGTTTCCCGATCGGCCTCACAACCGCCGGCGTGTTCTTTTTCATGCGTTACCGCAGCGACATGAAAAGGCTGGCGGAATAAAATTTGCAGGATGATTCATTTTGGCTGCGCTACCGATAAAATCGCAGTCTCTTTTTGCGAATATGAAACGACTCCAAGATAATGTGACCCTTATCACCGGTGGCGGTAAGGGGATCGGCTTCGGCCTGGCGACCGCCTTTGCGCGTGAGGGCTCGAATCTTGTCCTGACGGGACGTACGGAATCACGCCTCCTCTCGGCAAAGGACAAACTTGAATCTGAATATGGTGTACATGTGCTGCCTCTGGTGGCTGACGGGGCGGACGAAAACTCCGTCAGGTCCGTGGTCAAGTCCGCCCTTGACCATTTCGGTAAGATCAATACCTTGATAAACAATGCCCAGACCTCAAAGTCCGGGCTTCCTCTGGTGGAGCATACCAAGGCGGATTTCGACTTGGCGATCTATTCCGGGCTTTACGCCGCTTTTTTCTATATGAGGGAGTGCTTCCCCGCGCTGAAAGCCACGAAAGGTTCGGTCATCAACTTCGCCTCCGGCGCCGGTCTTTTCGGGAAACTCGGCCAGTCCTCCTATGCTGCGGCAAAAGAGGGGATCAGGGGCCTTTCACGCGTGGCTGCTGCTGAATGGGGGCCCGATGGGGTGAGAGTCAATGTGATCTGCCCTCTCGCCATGACGGAGAGTCTGAAGCAGTGGAAGGAGCAGTATCCTGATCTCTTCGAGAAGACAATCCAGGGAATTCCTCTCGGACACTTTGCCGATCCTGCCGATGATATCGGACCGGTGTGCGTGTTCCTCGCTTCTGAGGAGGCCCACTATGTCACGGGGGAGACCATAACCCTCCAGGGAGGCAGTGGTCTCAGGCCATGATGAGGAGAATAGGAATAACGCTGGCGATGGAGTCCGAGCTGCGCCTGCTCGAAGGCGGGCTCGGACTTGAGGAGCAGGCCGGACCGGGGGGATTCATCTTCCGTCGTGGAGTGTACCGGGGGATCGAATTGGTCGCCGTGCAATCCGGGATAGGGAAAGTGAATTCAGCCTTGTGTGCTGCTGCCATGATAAGCCAATGTGGACTGGATTGCCTGGTGTCCACTGGGGTATGCGGGACCTTGTGCGCGGATGGGAGCATCGCGCAGAAAGATTTGATATTGGCTTCTTCGGTGCGCTACCACGATGTGTGGTGCGGTTCCCCGAATGCTCCAGGCCAGGTCCAGGGGCAGCCCGCCGTCTTCGAAACGGTTGGAGTCGATCTTGCGGGGCTGCGCACGGACATCTCCCGCCTCGGTTACAGGGTCCATGTGGGCCGGATGGCTTCAGGCGACTGGTTTGTGGACAGTGTGCAAAAGGCGATGGATATTGCAGTGACGTGCCCGGAGGCCCTCGGCGTGGATATGGAAAGCGCTTCTCTCGCGCAGACGTGCCATCGTTATGCAGTGCCGTTCCTTTCCGTGAGGATGGTCAGTGACGCGCCTCTCTGTCCGGATGCTCCTTCTTACGAAGGCTTTTGGGCTGAGGCACCGGGGTTGCTGAACGGTGCTCTCAAGTCAGTGCTGGATTATTTTGTTGACAAATGGAAAAGATAACTTCTTTTACGGTTGATCACACCAGGCTGCTGCCTGGTATATATGTCTCACGCAAGGATATGGCGGGGGACCACACCCTTACCACCATAGATATCCGCTTCAGACGTCCCAACGTCGAACCGGCCCTGGGACCCAGGGCCTCTCATACGATAGAGCATTTAGGGGCGACTTACCTCCGCAATCTTGACGGATGGAAGGACCGGATAATTTATTTCGGTCCTATGGGGTGCCTGACCGGTTTCTATCTGATTGTCTCCGGAGATTTCACTGCCGGCACGCCGGAATATGACGCTCTTGTGCGTGCGCTCACGGGGATGTTCCGTTTTATTGCGGAATATGAAGGTGAAATCCCGGGCTCACGGCCGGATGAATGCGGCAACTGCACCTTCCACGACCTTGCCGGGGCCAGGGCGGCAGCCTTCGGGATGCTCGGCCTGGCTGTGAGAGGGGAGCTTCGCTTCGTGTACCCTTAGTCCTTTTCGAGTTCACAGCCGCTGAAGAAGAATTGCTCGCGGGCTTTTTCTTGGGAAACGGTGAAATAGGTGATTTCAGCAGTTGTGCACACCTTGCCTTCGCATCTGATGCATCCTTCCATCACGGCGAGGTTGCGTCTCATTTCTTTGAGACGGACCCTTATTTCAAGCGGCTTTCCGATGGGGACTGTCTTGCGGTAGCGTATGTCCAGGTTTGATGTTACCCCTGCCGTCTGAAGTTTGCGTGTCACATACCATCCTCCGACCTCATCGAGAAGCGTGGCCTGGATGCCTCCGTGCACGGTGTCTGTCCAGCTCTGGTAGTCTTCGGATGCTGTCCAGACCGACACTATGTCATCCCCGTCCTCCCAGAACTCCATCTTGAGTCCCTTCGCGTTCCACGGTGAGCAGGCGAAGCAGTTGTAGCCCTTGTCCCGAAGCGGGAGATACGGATTCTTTATCTTGTCCATCCTTTTCTTTCATTTTAGCCATGCAAAAATATGCAGGGCATCCTTAATTTCCAAATGATCCGGCCATGCAGGTGCTCCCGGGACGGTTGTGGATGTAACAGTAATCGTTCAAAGTAACACAGCAAAATGTTTTTGTTGCGTATCAATGCAACACGCTTTGGGAATTTTATTAAATTTGCCAAAACTGTAGCCAATAGAACAAACATTTGAATTTATGAAGAATATCTACAAGTTGTTGCTTGGCCTGTGCGCCTTGCCGCTCGCGGCCTGCTCCCATACGGAGGAGCAGGGCGATGCTTTCTACACGATGAAAAACAAGGCTGGGATGGAAGTGACGGTGACCAATTTCGGAGGCCGTATCACTTCCATAATTGTTCCGGACCGTGACGGGGTCAAGCATGATGTGGTGCTTGGATTCGACAAGGTCGAGGATTATTACCCGGAGAACCACCAGAGCGATTTCGGAGCCTCCATCGGACGCTATGCCAACCGCATCGCAGATGCCAAGTTCACCCTTGACGGCAAGGAATACGACCTTCCTAAGAACAATTTCAAGAATTGCCTTCACGGCGGGCCGACGGGATGGCAGTACAAGCCTTACAAGGTGGTGGAGGCTGATGCGGGCCATGTCAAGATGCGTCTGGAC
>CAKUYG010000108.1 GCA_934702165.1 uncultured Bacteroidales bacterium
GTCTTGCCTCGCTCGGGCTTGAAGCGGCCCGGCTCCAGGGCAAAGTCCAGGCCCGCAAGACGGAGGAGGAGACAGACAACCTCTATTGGCAGGTGGTCTCCCTAGAAGAGAAACTTAAGACTGTCACTGAGTTCAAGGAGATGCTTGACACTCTCTGCAAGGATGCGGAGTCTGCATACCGGGCCGGCCTCATGACGGAGAACGACCTGCTGCAGGCACGGCTCAAGCGTAACGAACTCCGCACAAGCGAGGTCAAGCTGCGCAACGGCATACGCCTCAGCAGGATGAATCTCCTGAATGCAATCGGCCAGAAATACAGCGTGATCAGGGGTTCTGCGGATAGCGACAGACCATACCTGGACGATTTCATCATCTGCGAGTCCGGACCTGATCCACAGTCTCCGGACGGTCTGTACGTCGAAGAGGAGCGGATTGCCGCCTCCATTGAGGAAGCCCGTCTGCTTGCTCTCAATGTCGAAGCCAAGCGCCTCGAAAAGAGGATGGAGCTCGGCAACGCTCTCCCGCAGCTGGCGGTAGGGGCATCCTACGGGTATTCCAGGACCATAGGAGACGGGCGGTTCAACGGGATGGCGTTCGCCACACTCAAAATCCCGATTTCTGACTGGTGGAAGACTTCCCGCAAGCTGAACCGGCTCCAGGTGCAGGTAGACAAGGCACAGAACGAAAAGGAACAGCTCGACAAGCAGGTGCTGCTGCTTGTACGCAAGTATTGGCTTGACCTCAACTCAGCCTGGGATGAGTACAACCTTGCTCTCGAATCCGTTCAGATGGCCAGGACTTCCCTGGACAACACCAGAAGCCACTATGACGCGGGGCTCGTCCCCATGTCGGAGCTTCTCAAGGCGCAGGCCTCTCTGCAGCAGGCGGAGGACGGGGCTGTCGATGCCTGCACAGCATATCGGAAAGTTCTCAGGATTTGGCAGGATATTTCGTATCTTTGCCACTCTGAGAACTGATAAACATGAGTTATTTTCCATTACAGGTGGCGACACCCTCTGCTGAAGAGATCGCAGTCAAGGCCGACTCGGCCAAAGTGACCCTCGAGGCTTTCGCCGAAAACCTCGCCAAGGATCCGGGCACCACGCTCCAGAACCTCGGGCAGGAAGCGATCCAGTTCGGGCTCAAGATATTGGCAGCCCTGCTCATATACTTTATCGGCGCCTGGCTCATAAAAAAAGTCAAGAAGATGCTCTCGGCGATGTTTTCCAGGAAGAAGACGGACAAGACCCTTGCCTCATTCGTCACAAGCCTCACTACCATCACGCTGACCATCCTCCTGATCACGATCACCATCGGCACCCTCGGGATCAACACCACCTCGTTCGCAGCGCTTCTGGCAGCCGGAGGTATGGCCATAGGTATGGCCATGAGCGGCACGGTACAGAACTTCGCCGGAGGAATC
This sequence comes from uncultured Bacteroidales bacterium, assembly GCA_934702165.1. Taxonomy (GTDB): domain Bacteria; phylum Bacteroidota; class Bacteroidia; order Bacteroidales; family UBA932; genus Cryptobacteroides. The sequence continues at coordinate 1,424 of CAKUYG010000108.1, forward strand.
ATGATCCTGGCTTTCAAACCGTTCAAGGCAGGTGATTTCATCGAGGCGCAAGGCTACTCGGGGACCGTCAGCGCGGTCTCCATCACCAGCACCTATCTCACCACGGTGGACAACAAGGCTGTGATCATCCCGAACGGGGCACTGTTCAACGGCAACATAAACAACTACTCCGCCAACCCGGTAAGGCGTGTGGACTGGAACGTGTGCGTCGAATACGGCACCGACGCCAAGCTCTGCTCGAACAAGCTGCTTGAACTCATAAAGGCGGACACACGCGTGATAGACAGTTCAGTCAAGGGTGCGGCGGATCCAAGCGTCGTGCTGTCCAGCCTCGGGGACAGCGCGGTGGTGTTCACCGTGCGCGCCTGGGTGAAGACCGCGGACTATTGGAATGTGCTCTATGACTACAACACCACCGTCTACACCGAGCTGCCGAAGATCGGCATAAGCTTCCCTTATCCACAGATGGACATCCACGTCCATCATGACTCATAGGACAATAGCAACGACACCGGAAAGGCCCAAAAAAGCATATACCAGTTTGCGCAGGAGTTCAATCCGTATCCTGTCAAACAGTCGGGAGCCTATCCACAGACCTGCCAGCACCGCCGGAACACCCACCAGCCAGCCCTCCATCACAGCCGGCGTGACCAGACCGGCCCTTGCCCTGAAAAGGGACATCATGAGGTTGCCGGAGAAGAAATACCACTGGGTGAGGGCGATATATTCCCTCTTGTCTGAAGATGCGGACATGAAATATATCACTGCAGGCGGGCCCTGCATGGCGAACAGCCCGCCCATCATCCCCGACAAGGTGCCCAGACCTATCTGAAGCGGCACCGTAGGGCGGATATGGATCCTGTCACTGAGGAAGAAGAAATACAGGCTTATCAGGATCAGCACCAGACCCAATATATGTTTGAGGTCACGGCTGTCCACCCTTGTCACTATATGCACAGCCACAAATGATACCGCCAAGAAAGTCAACAATATGGGAATCAACTTCTTCCAGGGAACATACTTGGCAGTGCGCAGCGCCGGGAGCATGGCAGTCACCACTGCCAGCAGTCCCGAGAGAGCGGTAGCCTCACCGTATGATGGCAGCATATACGGGAACATCGTCATCACTATTATCCCGAAACCGAAGCCAGTGACCCTCTGCACGCTGCTCGCGAGCAGCGTGAACAGGAAGAGGATTATGATGGTCGGCACATCCACGGCTTCTGCAAATATCATAAATAATTCGTATCTTGCACTGATTTTTCGCACAAAATTTTTTAACCAGTCATACACACAATGAAGCAAATTGCACTTATTCTTTCATCTCTGGCACTTGCTGCAGGCGTATCTTCCTGCGGACAGGGTGGCCAGGACACGAAGACCGCCACAGTCAACGACACCAACACGCCGCTGCACCTCCTGGCTCCGGACTATAATGTCCCTTACGGAGTTCCGGCTAAAGAAGCCGTGAAAGCCGATCTTGACAGGGTGCTCAAGTTCCTCGATGCCAACACACCTATAGGCGTCAAGGAGGACGGCACGTTGGAGAAGGGAGCCTTCCGTCTGGCCAGCTATGAGTGGGGCGTGACATATTCCGGCATGCTCAAGGCTGGAGAGACCACAGGCGATGTGGCCTTCACCAAATATACGACCGACCGCCACAGTTTCCTCGCCGAGCAGGCTCCGAAGTGGACAAAAGTGCTTAAGGACGGGGGCAAGGTCGATGCACAGATGCGCCAGGTAGTGGATCCTCAGGTGCTCGATGACGCCGGCGCGGTGTGCGTGTCCATGATCAGAGCCCAGGTAGCCGACCCGAAGCTCAACCTGCGCAGCCTCATCGACAACTACATGGATCTCATCCTCAACAGGGAATATCGCCTCGCTGACGGCACATTCGCCAGAATGAGGCCGCTTGCCAACGCCGTATGGCTCGATGACATGTTCATGGGTGTGCCTGCCATCGCATGGTACGGCAAACTCACCGGAGAAAAGAAATACTACGACGAGGCCATCCGCCAGATCATGCTCTTCAAAGACAAGATGTGGGTCCCGGAGAAGCAGCTCTTCCGCCACGGATGGATTGAATCCATGGACCAGCACCCTTCATTCCACTGGGGCCGCGCCAACGGCTGGGCCATCCTCACCATGAGCGAAGTGCTCGATGTGCTCCCTGAGGGATATCCTGGAAGGGACAAGGTTCTCGAACTTTTCAGACAGCATGCCTTCGGCCTCGCCGCCCTCCAGAGCGGAGAGGGATTCTGGCACCAGCTCCTCGACCGCAACGACTCCTACCTTGAGACTTCAGCCACAGCCATCTACGCCTACTGCTTCGCACACGGCATCAACGAGGGCTGGCTCAACCCTCTCACCTACGGCCCGGAAGTCTGCCTCGCATGGAACGCCGTATCCACTATGATCGATGAGGAAGGCAAGGTCAACGGCACCTGCGTCGGCACCGGCATGGCCTTCGACCCGGCATTCTACTACTACCGCCCTGTCAGCCCGTATGCGGCCCACGGATACGGTCCTGTAGTCCTCGCCGGAGCCGAACTCATCAGACTGCTCGACAAGACTTACCCTCGCCTCAACGACAACGCTGTGCAGTTCTACAGCAAAGACTACTCAAGCCAGGGAGCCATCTTCTCAGAACAATAAAAACCATTGATGATGAAACAGATATCAGTTATGGTATCATCGGCGCTGCTGCTCCTCGGGGCAGCAGTTGCCGTTGCACAGCCACACTCCTGGGAAGGCATCCACCATACTTCCCTCACTGAAGCACAGACCAATTTCACCACCCCTCCCGCCGAGTTCGCAAGCCATGTCATCTGGGGATGGGAAGGGCCGATGGACATCAAGACCATCCGCCACGATCTCGACTCCATCAAGACCAAGGGCTTCCGCTCCGTGATTTTCGAAGCCGGGTACAGACTTCCGTACGAATATCTCTCGGAAGACTGGTTCAAGGCCATCCGCACGGCGGTCAAGGAAGCGAAGAAGCGTGACCTGAAAGTATGGATCATCGATGAGGGGAAATATCCTAGCGGATTTGCGGGCGGAAAGTTCACACGGGAGCGGCCAGACCTGAGGATGAAGGCCCTTGTGGTGATGGACAGGAGGGAAGTCAAAGCCGGAGAGAATCTTGATGGCGTCCTTGCTGGAGACAAGGTCATCAGTGCCGTAGCAGTCAGCAAATCAGGCCTGCCGAACCGCTGCGTCCCTGTCAAGGACGGCAGGTTTTCATTTTCGGCCGGGGACTGCGACTGGGAGATCCTGCTTGTGGGCCCGGACTTCCGGACAGGGCAGACCCGGGCCGTCAACAACCCTTCCGGCGGCAAGGACACCACCAACTCCATCTGCGATTATCTCAGCCCTGAAGCTGTGGGGCAGTTCATCGACTGGACCCACGAGCAGTACAAGAAATACATAGGCAAGGAATTCGGAAAGACCGTGCTGGGATTCCGCGGCGACGAGCCGGATTTCGCATACACCCCGTGGACGCCTGACATGGTGGAGCAGTTCATCGCACGCAAAGGCTACGACCCGACCCCGCACCTTGCAAGCCTCCTCGCCTCCAACCTCTCCGTCAGAGAGAAGCGTTTCAAGGCGGACTACTGGGATGTGTGGTCAGAACTGTTTGCGGTCAACTTCTTCAAGCGTCAGGCCGACTGGTGCGCACAGAACGGGCTTGCCCATATCACCCATCTCAACAACGACCACAACATGCCGGTGTGCGTCCGCGCCGAAGGAAGTCTCTTCCGCGACCTGAGCAAAGTGCAGATTCCCGGGGTGGACGCCATCTGGAACCAGATCTGGCCGGAGACGGTCAACGATTTCCCGAAGTTCGCTTCGTCCGTATCGCACGTCTACGGCAAACCGCGCACCTTCAGCGAGAGTTTCGCTGCCTACTACACCTCCCCAAGCATTCCCCAAGCCAAATATGTGGTTGATTACCAGGTCGTGCGAGGTGTGAATTTCTTTGAATTCATGTTTTGGATGGCAGGCTCCGCCAAAGCCAACTGGATGACCGATCCCGGGATGAAGGGACTGAACGACTACACCAACCGCGCCACATACCTTATGGCCCAGGGAGTGCCGGGAGCACGCATAGCCGTATATTACCCGACCTCCACCCTCTGGCTCGGGGACAACGCGGTCAACCCCGACCTGCTCAGCATATCACAAATGCTCCTCCAGCACCAGAAGGACTTCGACTGGGTGGACGACGATGCTTTCAGCGAAGCGCTCAGCGTCAAGGACGGAGGATTCATGAATCTCAGCGGCCAGACCTACAGCACGCTCATCATACCTTCATGCGATGTGATTTCAACCTCCGCCTGGAAGAAGATGATGGAGTTCGCCGCAGCAGGCGGAAAGATCCTTTTCTGGGGACGCAAGCCTACCATGCTCGCAGAGCGCAGCTTCATGGAGCCGCAGCCTGTCCCGGACACTCCGGATCTGCTCCAGGAGCCGTCTGTGAGCTGGACCGCTACCGTAGCGGCCGCGATGCCGTCACCTGAGATGGAGCTCATCCTCCCTCCGAAGCCCGAAGCACCACGACGCGGTCCGCGCACTGAAGAGCCTCAGCCGGACCCGACATCATACATCCGCTACACGGCCAGGCACCTTACGGACGGGACTCTGTACTTCATCTTCAACGAGGGTGAAAAGGAGTGCAGTTTCAAGGCGGCATTTGACAAGACCGGCTCTGTCAAGACTTGGGATGCCTCCACAGGAGAAGTCTCCCCTCTCCAGTCCGGCACCGACGGAGGCAGGACCATCCTAGAGATGACCCTCGCCCCATGGGAGAGCCGCATCATCTCCATCGGGAAATAATCTTTGTGCTGAGCGGGCCGTCACTGCCCTGATGTCCTGCCACCACGGTTATCTGTTTGTCCGCCCAAAAGACCTTTGGACGGACAAACTGCGTATAGAGCCGGGCCCGTTTGCCCAAATCCAAAAAAGTGGCGATATTTTAGGAATTAAATCCCAAAAAGTGGCGAGTTTTTGGGATTTTGATTATTTTTGCAGCAAAAAATAGGCGTGACAATGATCTACCGAATCCAGTCCAATAAAATAAAATCCCTCATAGGTTCAGGGAAGGCCATAACTCTTATGGGAGCACGGCAAGTTGGGAAGTCAACCATACTGCATAACCTGCTGCAATCAGACAACAACGTCTTATGGTTAAACGGGGACGATGAGGACGTGCGTGACCTCTTTCGGAAGATCACCTCCACTCGACTCAAATCCATAATAGGCAGCAAGACTATCGTTGTGATAGACGAGGCTCAGCGGATTGAAGAAATTGGGCTCAAAATGAAGTTGATAACAGACCAGATACCTGGAGTTCAAGTAATCGCAACCGGCAGCAGCAGCTTTGAGCTGGCATCAAAGATCAACGAATCCTTGACCGGAAGGAAAAGGGAACTGAAGCTGTATCCTGTATCTTTCACCGAAATGGTCGCGCAAACATCTTTTCTAGAAGAACAACGGATGATCCAACACAGGCTGGTTTACGGCTATTATCCGGAAGTTGTCTGCAGCCCTTCAGAAGAGAAAGTAGTCTTGAAAGAACTTACTGACAGTTACTTGTACAAAGATCTCCTCGCCATTGACCGACTCAGGAAACCCGATGTTCTTGTCCAGCTCCTGAAGGCATTGTCCCTACAAGTAGGTAATCATGTATCATATAATGAACTGGCACAGTTACTAGGAGTTGACCCCAAAACTGTGGAGAAATATATAGATGCCTTGGAGAAATCATATATCATTTTTCGGCTGGGCTCTTTCTCAAGGAACTTGAGGAATGAACTAAAACATAGCCGCAAGGTCTACTTTTGGGACCTCGGCATAAGAAACGCTGTCATAGGCAATTTCTCCAGTATGGAAAACAGGACGGATTGCGGGATCCTATGGGAAAACTT
>CAKUYG010000109.1 GCA_934702165.1 uncultured Bacteroidales bacterium
CGGGGCTTTCCCGTACCTCCCAAGCTCCGCGGCGTTCGGCGAGTGGAGCTGCAGGCGGGATTCCTTGATGATGTTGGACATACCTCAATCAGTTAAGTTTACGGTCGTAAGATAGGCAACTCCGCTGACTGGCACAAGTAACCTTCGTTACATTTTCTTTTTACGGAGTATCAATATACTACCAAAAAATCCCGGGGCCTGAGGCTCCGGGATTTTTATATTGTCTGTCGAAAACTACAGATTAGGGTTGGACTTCTTCCACTCGTCTACTGGAGGGACGATGCCAAGAGAGACGATCTCGTCACGCATCTTGCAGAGGTGCTCGTAAGAAGCCTGAAGCTCAGCCATCTCTTCAGCGGTGCCTTCCGGCTTGGTGAAGTGTACCCCGGTAGCGTCAATCACTGTAGGCATGGCCATCATCACGTTCTTGTAGCCGCAGGTGTCGCAGTTGACGTAGCATCCGGCAGGCCAGGTGAACTTGGCGCCGCCCATGGCAGCCTCTATCATCTTGACGGCATTGTAGGCCGGGCTCTGGAACGAGCTGCGTCCGCGGAGTTTGATGATGTTGGAACCGCCCTGCACTGTCTCATGCTTGATCTCGGCCCAGCGTTCTGCTGAAAGATGCTTGTCAGCAAGCGGGGTGCCGTCGATGAGGGCCTTGCTTGCGAACACTGCCATGGCCTCGCCATGTCCGCCGTAAGTATAGGCGTTTGTCACCTTGCTCTGCTGAACGCCGAACTCCTTGGCAAGATTGCTCTGGAGACGGGTGGAGTCGAGGGCTGCGAGGGAAGTAAGCTGCGAAGGCTTCAATCCTGAGTGGATGAGGGCCGTAAGGGCGGTCACATCGGCCGGATTGAAGATGACCACGACATGCTTCACATCCGGGCAATACTCCTTGATATAGTCACCGAACTGAGCGGCGATCTGGCAGTTGCCCTTGAGAAGATCCTCACGGGTCATGCCCTCCTTGCGAGGGGCTCCGCCGGATGAGATGATGTACTTGGCATCCTTGAAAGCCACTGCAGGATCAACGGTCCAGGTGATGTTGGCGCCTTCGAACGCGCAGTGATACATCTCCTCGGCCACGCCATGTACGCCTGGCTCGAAGATGTCATAAAGACAAACATTAGGAGTGAGCCCGAGCATAAGGGCAGTCTGTGCCATATTGGAACCGATCATTCCGCCGGCACCGACAATGAGCAACTTTTCGTCAGTAAGGTATTTCATAATAATATCGATATTATTGTAGTTCCTCAAAAGTGGGACAAATATACAAAAAATCATTATCTTTGCGCCGATATAAAATATTTATGGCTCTATATCTAATACAGGATCTTGACGACGACTACCACTCGAAACTGGGGGTCTGGAAGATCACCGAGTCCGAAGAAGAACTTCGCAGGCTCTCTTCAGTTCCGGCAGATGAACTTGAAGAAATATCCTATATCAAAAGCGAATCGCTGAGAAAGCAAAAATTTGCCGTCAGGGCTCTGCTCGACGTCATGTTCGGTGAAAAAGTGTACTTGAGTCACCACGACAACGGCAAACCCTACATAGAGAATTCAGCGACCAACATAAGCATCACCCACACGGACAAATACGTAGCTGTCATCCTCAACGATACCGAAGAGGTGGGCATAGACTGCGAATCCCTTGACAGGGACTTCTCCGCCGTGGAGAAGAAGGCGCTGTCTGAAGAGGAGATCGAAAGCCTCGATGAGGACAAGCGCAATGAGCAGCTGGCCATCTACTGGTGCGCCAAGGAAGCCATCTACAAGAAGATGTCCCAGCACAACGTGGATTTTGCCGAACAGATTGAAGTCGATGATTTCAGATTGCGCGGGGAAGGGGAACTTGAAGCTACTTTCATACAGAAAGACGGATTTGAGGAGGAACTCCACCTCCAGTACATGACATTCGACCGTCACGTGCTGGTCTGGGTCGCCGGCTGACGCACGGCTGAGTCTCAACCTCTTTTTTACCTTGGACGGAGCCAGGCCTCGGGATTCTGCGGTGCCTTTTCTTTCCATATCTGGAAATGGAGCAGGGCCTGCCCGTCAATTGTATCCACCTGCCCTATGGTCTGCCCTGTCTTTACCTTGTCCCCCGCCTTCACTGAGACCTGCCCGAGCTTGCAATAGAAACTGAAGTAGCTGCCATGCTGGACCAGCACACACTTGTTGTAGCCCGGCATCATTATCACCCTTTTGACCTCCCCGTCAAACACGGCATTCACATAGGTCCCTGGAGACAAGGAGATACCGATACCGTTATTGAACGGCATCACGATGGATGTGTACACGGGATGGTTGTGCTTGCCGAACTTCTCGACTACCGGGCCGTCAGCCGGCCACGGGAGTTTCCCCTTGTTGGCCTCGAACTCAGCCGCGAGTTTGTAATCAATGGCCTTGGCAGACTTAGCCGTCGTTTTCCCGGAAGACTTCTTTTTGCCGTCGTCCATATATTGGGCGATTATCTTTTCTATCTCCTTGTTAAGGGCTTCGACCTGCTTACGTTTGGAGTTGAGCTGTTTCTGGTATCTTGTCTTGTCCCGTTTCAGGTTCGCCACAAGCGTATCGGAGCGTTTTTCCTCGCTCCGCAGAGCATCCAGTTCCTTTTGCCTGTCCGCCTTTATGCTTTCCGCCCTGCGGCGCATCCCCTCCAGGGATTCCATCCTGGCTCCCAAGTCTGCCTGCAATTCCTTTATCCTGGCCGCCTGACCATTCATCTGCGATGAAAGATTCTTGAAATAAAGGTATCTTCTGGCGGCCTGGCCCAAGTCTTCTCCAGAGAAGACAAACGCATACCAGAGGCGGGTATCGCGGTTGCGGTAGGCAGCTTTGATGAGACGCTCGTAATAGACCGTCATCGTGTCCAGCCTCGACTTCAACGCGTCGTATTCGCGTCTGGCCGTACGGATGCTGTCGGAGATGATGCGTATTTCACGGTCACTGTCCTGTATGAGGGCTCGCCTGTTTGAGATCTGCTTGCGGATGAGGGTAAGCTCCCCCAAGGCGCTGCTGCTCCTGCTGGAGTTCTCGCGAAGCTGCTTCTGGAGCTGGGCTATCTCTTTCTCCAATTGAGCCTTGCGGTCCTCCTGCCGCCTGGTGTCCTGGCCGGACATGGCCATGCAAGACAGCATGACGGAGAGGGACAGTATGAGCCTGAGGAGTCTCATTTGCCTGACTTCTGCTCAGAAAGCGTCTTATAGTAGGATGCAAGGTCCGTCTCCCCAAGGGCCTCGAGAACTTTGGAGTAATGCTCCAGCACCACCGCGCTCTCTTTGCCTCCGTATATCATGGCATGTTTGAAAAGCGGCTTTGCTTCCTTTGGCTTGTGCAGAAGGTAAAGAATCCAGCCGCAGGTGTCAAGATACGTGGCATTGTCCGGCTCCTGTTCAATAGAACGTCTGCTCATTTTCAAGGCCTTGCGCAGCGAGCGCTTTTTGAGGGAGAGATAATAGGCGTAGTTGTTGAGCACAGGAGCATAGTCCGGATTGATCTTGAGGGCTTTCTCATAGGCTTTGAAAGCGCGCTTCTCATCTCCGTTCTGATGTGACACGTCGCCTTCGTACGAATATGCGAAAACCTGCTTTTCCTTGTCGCCCTGCCTCGCGGCGGACTCGGCGAGACGGCCACAGGCCTCAAGGACCTCATCCCAGCGGCTCTCTATCGAGAGAAGCTTGATCTTGAGCTCTTGGGTCTTCAGGTCCTCCGGGTACATCTTCAGGCACTTGTCCACCAGCATCTTGACCTGCTCTCCCCAGACCCACCAGAACTTCGAGTCCAGATTGTCCACTATCACGGAGAGGTAGTCGCTCTTGATGTCGGCACGGACGTCCTCGTTGTCGAGGAAGTGGGACAGGGTCACGAAAAAATCGGGATAACTGCCCGTCATGCGGAGGAGCTCAATCTTTCCGAGTTCAGCCGGGGCGTAATCGGGATCGAGTTCCAAAGCCTGGTTGTAATATGCCAGCGCGACAGAATCCCGTTTCTGCTGGAAACGGGTATCTGCTATGAGCGTCAAGGTGTATGGGGTGTTGTACAGGGCCGGGCTCATCTTGACAAGCTTTTCACAGACATCCGCAAGCGAAGCCCTGTCCCCTTCATTGCTGTACAGGGTGGCAAGAGCATTGAAGTACCACGCATTGGTCGAGTCAAGCTGCGTGGCCTTGGTAAGGTGCTCCGTCGCGTTGCTGTTCTCCCCAAGAGCAAGCTCGCACAACCCGAGATAATAGTTGACCGCATCATCATCCGGTGCGGAGTCGAGCAGGACAAGGAATTTCTCCTGCGCCTGCAAATACCTGCCTTCAGCATACTCGCGGGCGGCATCAAGAAAAAGCCCGCTGTCAGCCGCATTCTGAGCACTTAGGCCGATACAAGACAACAATACTATTATATATACGGTGGCTATCTTTCTCATATCATTCCTTATCATACGCAAAAGTATGCAATTTTATGAGAAAAAATGGCTACTTTCGTGGGTATTATTTGATTTGACGATGCAACTTTTCGGAAACGGAAAGCATCTTGACAATCGGGAAGCGGAAATGATAGAAGGGGCGAGACGAGGAGACCGCCGGTCCCAAAAAGCCATCTTCGACCTCCTGTCCAGGAAGATGTTCGCAGTTTGCCTGCGATACATGGGCGACAAGGATGCGGCCGAGGACATACTCCAGGACGGATTCGTGACCCTGTTCTCCAAGCTGGACAGTTACTCGGGGGCGGGATCATTTGAAGGCTGGGCAAGAAGGATCTTTGTCAACACTGCACTGATGAGTCTCAGGAAGAAAGACGCCCTGAAGAACACGGAGGATCTGGATGTCGCCTGGAACATGGCGAGCGGCGATCCGTCCCCGATACAGAAGATCGGCAACGATGACCTTCTGAAGATGGTGGCGGCACTTCCTCCAGGATTCCGCACGGTCTTCAACATGTATGTGATTGAAGGCTACTCCCACAAGGAGATTGCGGAGGCTTTGGGAATCTCCGAGACCACCTCCCGCTCCCAGTTGCAGAGAGCGAGAGTGCTGCTGCAGTCAAAGATCAAAGAAAGATATTAGTCAGGATGCAAGACGAGAATAAGGATTTCGACCTCCTGGTGAGGTCAATGCTGGAAGACGCCGGGGCGAGACCGCCGCGCGGCGCCTGGAAAGCCATATCCTCACGGCTCGACGGCGCCCGACAGGCGCACGCGGCCGTCTGGGCCAGATGGGCCGGAGCCTCCCTCGCCCTTGCTGCTGCGCTTGGAATCGGCTTTTTCTTCAGGGGTACAAGCCACACGAGCCTCATTGCTCCAGATCGCAGCCTCGCCATCTTGAGCACAGAGAAACAGACGATAAAGACAGAATTTGACAATGCCGTCCCGCTCAAAGCAGTTCAGGCACGCAAGAAATCCGTTTCCGGAAATGCCGCAGAGCCCGGACAGACCACAGTCGAGACAGAGACAGAAGGTGTAGCCACTAAAAGCACAGATACGGAAGGCACAAACAAACCGGCAAGCAGAAAAAAGAGCAGGTGGAAAAAGGCGGAACAATATCAAGATGACCTTGACCTGCTGGCAGCCGCGGACATAAAAAAAGACAGACGCAAGTTGTCAGTCTACGCCAAAGGCGCCATCGGAGGCAACGACTCCGACTTCCGTCTGGCCAGACCGCACACCGCCATGGCCCCGGGAGAGAAAGAATCCGGGATCACCGAACTCAGCACATCCACCTACGGGGTTCCTCTGACCCTCGGACTTGGAGTGCGCTACTACCTGCTTCCAAGGCTGTCTGTCGGAAGCGGCATAGATTACTCCCTTCTGACCAGGACTTTCACCGGCAAATACAGCGGGATATCCTCCGCTACGGGAGAAGAGATCAAGGAAGCCGGCAACGTTTCCCACAACCTGCACTATATCGGAATCCCAGTCGGGCTCTACTATGACCTTCTGGACATGAACAGGCTCAAGGTATACGTCTACGCACTCGGAGAAGCCGAGTATTGCATTGCCAGCAAATACACCCTGTTTTCCTCACCGAACATAATCCGCAACGAGAAGGTGGAGAAGCTGCAATACTCCGTCGGCGGGGGTCTGGGGATTGAGTTCAGCCTCTCAAGAGCCATGGGACTCTACATTGACCCGGGCATCAGATACTATTTCCCGTCCGACCAGCCAAAGAGCATCAGGACAGACAAGCCGCTAATGGTCAATTTTGATGCGGGACTGAGGTTCAATTTCTGATAAAAAACTTCAAAAGACATAAGAAACTTTAATTTGTAGAGGCATCCGGGGCGATTATGTTCCGGATGTCATTTTTTATTCCGTCATTTGCAGCAAACCATACTGCTATGAATGCACTTCATTACATATTGTTCGCGGCGGCATTGCTGTCCACAGCAGCCTGCATATCGGAAGAGCTGTGGCTGAGCACCGGCAAATCGAGGGGAGACTGCCACTCCCGAACGCCTTCTGACGGCATTGTGGACCTGCCGTCAGAAAAAGACACTTTGATATTGATGTCCGGGGTGAAATTCGAGGACGGCTATGACTGGCGCAGGGACACCGACTACGGCCAAGCCGGATTCGAGGTGGTCCTTTACAGAAATTTCAAACCATATCTGAGAATTCCATTCTCATCCGGGCTGGTAAGCCCGGACCCGGACACCCACCATATAATCGATGCGCAGCTGTATACAGAACACGTACACATGGGCAAAACCAGGCTTGCCCGTGACGGAAAGCCGCTTCTGGCATTCGACGGGATGGAATTTTTCAAAGGCATCCTCCCGGACGGGGACGACATCTACACTCTGTCCGAGCGCCGCGACGGTGCAGGGTTCACCCTGAGACTCAACGGGGAGATCCTGTTCAGCAGAGACCACGGCACCGTCTTCGGAGACCTGGCGGACCCTTCTTACAGGCCCTACGGGGCCTTGTACAAGGACGGTGGCAAGTTGTGCTTCTGCTACCGGGATGGTGGAGGCGGTGATGAAAGATACTACTTTGTCATGGACGGCGAGGCCGAAGACAGCGGGTGCAAGGAAATGTATGATATACAGGACCTCAAGGTGATAGGAGGACATCCCGTGAGCGCGGAGGCGTCCTGCCTCTGGTTCATGGTCCAGGAAGGGCGGATATGGAGGGGCGACGGTGATAAGCTGACTCTCTCCGGATGGATGAGTTACGGGGGCGCTGACAACACTTCGTGCACCGTCACAGGGGATGACCCGGAAACTCTCAGGGAAATCTGCCCCGGAGATGCCCTGATCCTGCACGGGGAGAAGACCGGCTATGCAGTCCTCGACACGCCCGGCGGAGTGGAGATATGGGGTTCAGACGACGACCGCTC
>CAKUYG010000110.1 GCA_934702165.1 uncultured Bacteroidales bacterium
CCAGTGATCTTTGCCGGCCGGCTGGTCGAAGCTGTTGTCCCGGACGACAAGCTTAAGATAATCCCTCTCGGGTGTCCATGCCGGGTGATAGAATGCAGCCTGCGGCTTCTCCTTCATGGTGATGTCGAAGGGTGATGCGCACCAGCCCTTGGCAGGCCATGGGGCGGATTCCCCGAGGTAGTCCACCCCGGCCCAGACAAATGAGCCCGCGATGAAAGGGTTGTCCTCCACAAAGTTCCACGGGTTCAGTTCCACAAAATCCCTGACATTGTCCACTCTAAGCCCCGAATAATAAGGGAAGGCCTCCGTGACGAGCATTTTCCTCTCAGGGTGACGTTTATGATCCTCTATCATCCTAGGTTCCATATAGTTGTACCCCACGAGATCCGTCACGTCCCCGAACTTGTCGGCGAACTTGCTCTGGCAGGCGACCAGCGTAGGACGGGTCGGATCAAGAGCTTTCACTATCTCGTGCAGATAGCGGGCCCTCTCCACTCCTTCGTCACTTTCAAGCAGGGCTTCGGTGACTTCATTGCCGATGCTCCATACGATGACGGACGGGTGGTTCCGGTCACGCAGCACCATATCGGCGATGTCCTGTCTGGCGCGTTCATCAAAAGAAGCCTCATAGTAGCCGGACTTCCACTTGTCGAATGCCTCGTCTATAACCAGGAATCCCAGCTCGTCGCAGAGGTCAAGAAACTCCGGCGAAGGCGGGTTGTGGGAACAGCGCACAGCATTGCAGCCTATCTCCTTGAGAGTCCTCAGACGCCGAAGCCAGACCTCATCCGGAACAGCAACACCCAAGCTGCCGGCATCCTGATGCAGGCAGACTCCCTTGAGTTTGATGTTTGTGCCGTTAAGCCAGAATCCGGTGGCAGCCTCAAAGCGGGCATCACGGAAACCGAACCTGATCACAGTTTCATCTGACGCTTTGCCGGAGGCATCGTAAACCACGGTCTTGAGTGAATAAAGAACAGGCGAATCAGGACTCCACAGTCGTGGATTCTCCACCTTTAGCGAGCTACTGCCTGTGCTGGCAATCAGTTCCCCGTCTGGGCCATAGACAGTATGTTGGAGCCTGTAGCGTCCGCCACCGTCCACCTGGGCGGTGATCTCCACGTTCCCGTCAACAGAAGGCTTGACCCAAAGGCCATTGTGCCGCAGATGCACCCTGCCGGAAGTCTTGAGCCACACGTGGCGGTATATGCCGGCACCAGTGTACCAGCGAGACTGCTGTTCCATGTCCACGAAGACGACAAGACGGTTCACTCCTTTGCGTTTCAGACATCCGGACAAGTCAAATGTGAAATCCGTATAACCATAGTCGTGCTTGCCGAGCAAATGTCCGTTCAGCCACACCGTGGCTTTGTGATATACTCCGTCGAAGACGAGGCTTATCCTGCGGGCATCTGCAATTGAGGCCGGGAGTGTGAACTCCTTGACATACAGGCCCAACCCACCGGGCAGATACCCGGCAGAGCCGCCGGCCTTCGCTTCGAAAGGAAGTTCGACACTCCAGTCATGTGGGATCTGCACCGGACGGAAATCAGCTTCACCGGATGATTTCACCAGAGACTGGACTTCGTTCCTGTCAGAGCAGAGACGGAACTTCCATCCCTGATCGAATGTGTACTGCTTCTCAGGGTTCTGCAGAGCAGAAGCATAAGCGGCTGTCCCCGCAACAAGCAGGGACAGCGCGCACAGAATGACTCTGAATCTCATATATGCTGATGTGCTAAAGTGTAAGTCTTATTGAATGGTGACCTGCACCGTACTCCTCCGGAGCGCTGCCGTCAGGCAGGGATACTGTGGCGGTACAGCCTTGAGGTATGGTGAAGTTCCATATCCAGGCCTCCCCTTCATATTTCCACTCGCTTATTATCAGACCGGAGGCGGACTTGTACTCAGCCTTGAGATTCCCGAGCCGGCGGTCAGGAATCGGCTTCATGATGATGTGCCTGAACCCCGGTTCTGCGCTGTCGGCCTCGATGCCGGCAGCCGTGTTCCACAGCCACTCGCACACGCATCCGTAGGCGTAGTGGTTGAAACTGTTCATGTCCTTCGGGCCCATACCATCGCTGAGGGTGTAACTGTTCCAGCGCTCCCAGATAGTGGTGGCCCCGTTGTCTACTGAATACAGCCAGCTCGGGTTCTTCCGCTGGAAGAGAAGCTCATAGGCGATGTCGGCCATGCCGTTGTCCGTCAGTGTGGACATCAGGATGGACGTGCCGAGAAAGCCTGTCTGCAGGCAGTTGCCGTGGTCCTCGAAGTTCCTGCGGAGCCGTGCGATCATGTTCTCTCTGGCCTCACCGTCCACAAGCGAGTTCTTGAGGGCGAACAGGGCCGGAGTCTGCATGGTGTTGAAAATCGCTGTCTTGAAATTGCCGTGATCATCAAGGAAACGTGCCTTGAGATAGTCTGTGGCTTTACGTACCATGGACTCATATTCCTCTGCCGGACGGCCCGTCGCTCTTGCCATGTCAGCCATCATCCCGGCATCCATAGCCCAATAGCAGGCTCCCAGGTAGTTCCAATATTCTGTGGCTTCCTTGCGGAGGATCTTCTTGCTGCCATCCCCGTTCTCATAGATGCCGAAACCGCGGCTTTCGAGAGGCTCGTAGCTGAGCCAGTCCCCCCACTGATAGTTGCCGTTCTCGGCACTGAGTGAGACATGGTCGTAGCGGGTCTCGTTGACATGGCGCATATATTTGACCATTGCTTCCCAGTTCTCATCGATGATCCGGCTGTCTGCGAACTGCCTCCAGATGACCCATGGTACGATCACCCCGGCATCGGCCCAGCCGAGCCTCATCATCTCGTGGCTGCTCGCGCCGTACTGGGCCAGCGGTGCCACTCCAGGATATGCCCCCGTCGGAGATTGGGTATCACGCAGGTCACGTGTCCATTTGTGGAAGAAACTGTCGGTATTTGCGAAGAAAGAACCGGTCTCGGCGAACACTTGCGTATCGGCGGTCCATCCGAGGCGTTCGTTGCGCTGCGGACAGTCTGTCGGGACGGAGAGATAATTCGATCTCTCGCCCCAGACTGTGTTGGAGATCAGTTTGTTGATCAGTTCATTGCCCGTTGTGATGTGACCGGTTTCCATAGCCTTGGTGATGGAGCTCACCGGGATAGTCCTGACAGAGCGGATCCTGACTTCCGCGGTCGCGCTCACGGAGGCGAAACGGTAGCCGAAGAATGTGCAGGATGGGTGATAGGTAACGTAGCCTTTCTGCGGGCCGAAGGTATAGATGAGTCGCATGCCGGTGCCCGGGGTACGCAGGTTGGTACGGTGAACGCTTCCCTCCGGACCGTCCATTCCACGGGAAAGGGCTCCGTTGCCATCGTTCAGGAGTTCCGCCGGGAGGAAGGTGAGCACAGTGCCCTCAGCGGCGGAGAACTCGAATTCCGGCACTCCGGCGCAGTTCTGCCCGAAGTCGATGACAAGGTTCTCACCCGGTTTCACGGTCATCTCCTCGCCGGGCTTGTATGTTCTGGTGATCACCACCTTGCCGTATTCCTTGTCTTTGGCTCCGGAGACTTCACTCCAGATATAAGCCAGCTGTGGCTTGAGGATAAGGTCGCGGCGCAGGTAGACTTCGGCCCCGTCGGAGGGGATGATTTCCCCATTGAACTCGGTATTCGGCTCCGGAACCGACAGTTTCTCCGGGGTCAGGTAGCCCTGCGGTATGCGGGCATCGTACTCCTCTCCGTCGAAGATGTCGGCATGGGTGACAGGACCGGCTATGCCTGCCTTCCAGCTGGAACAGTCCGTACCGAAAACCTGCGTGCCGCCGTCGCCGTAAGTCAACTGCAACACCCCGCGGAAAGCGGTCTTGCGCCCCACCATACCCTCATGGTACTTCGGAGTGACTATTTTGTCTGCCCACCAGCCCGGAGTGAGCTGGGCGGATAGCTGGTTGACTTCTCCGCTTCCTTTCTTGAAAGCATCGGTGACGTCGTAGGTGAAAGACAACTTGGTCTTCTGATAGTGGGTGAAGCCCGGTTTGAGGATCTCCTCACCGACCTCAGCCCCGTTGATGAATATACGGTATACCCCAAGTCCGCTCGTCATCCACACTGCCCTAGTGACCTTCTTGGGGTTTGTCACTTCGCTTACGAACCAGCCGGATCCATCAGCAGCCCTCTCTGTGGCGCCGTTGGTGACGATCCTGTCAACCACAGGAGCGTCTGCAGCCGAGATCCATTGTGAACTGTCCCAAAGCGAACTGTCAAGCGCGCCGGTGCGTGTGCCGACAGAGCCGCTTTGTTCATGGGTGCAGGCCGCGAGCGCCGAGATGGCAAGTGCGGCCATGATCAAGTGTTTTTTCATTATGTGAGTGTTTTTAACTCACAAAAATAATGAATATTGTCTAGAATGCCATGTTCCAGGCGGCCTCCTGGGCCCGGCGGCTGTGGGCGGCGTTCATCTTGCCGAAATTCCACTTGACTCCGAACATGGCGTATCTGCCGGTGATAAGGCGGTAACTGTCTTCCACATAGTTGGAGCTGACGGTATGGGAGAGATTGCGCGCGCTGTCGAGAATGTCGTGAACTGTAAGGTCCAAGGTGAATGCGCCAATGTTTTTGGATATTCCGATGTCCCATCTCCACTCCGGCTCCCCGAACCCGTCGGCGTAGCCGTTGTAGAACGTATAGCTTACATCGCTGCTGAATTCGAACTCGTGCCTGGTCGTGTAGGTGCCGCGGGCATTGATGTCGTTGTCAAAAGTCTTCAAGCTTACATCTGGGAAAAGTGAATAATGTGAAATCCGCCCTGAACTGCCGGCTCCGAGGCTGAATGAAAATCTTTCACGGTTGTACTTGACGGAAACGCGTGCATCCGTCCCGAAAGTGCTGGTCCTGTTCTCCTTGAACCCGCTCTGCCCGCCGTAAAAACGGTCTCCGTCCGGGCTGCCCCAAAACTTCTCAATGAACGAAGAATAGTCAAAACTGTCCTTGTCCAGCCCCTCCAGCGCACCGCTCGCCTGATATCCCGTCGAAGAGTAATAAGTCCCGGACAGACCAAGGGTGAGCGACCATGCCCTGTCTTTGTCGAGCGGGGTCGTATAGCTGCCGTTGAACTGCGTGACAAGGCTCGGACGGCGTGAGTTCACAGGGATCGAGTACAGGATGCCGGAGACATCATACCACTGGGCTGAAGTCACCGGTGACGAGCCCAGATTGCCGAACCAATAAAGCATGAGGGTGGAGAAGCGCTCCCTGTTGTTGACGCTCCAGCTTCCGCTGGCGGAAGTGGTGAACGAAGGGCGCATGTAGACATTGCCGACGCGCAGGCTTGAAGGGTTGGAGATGTCGAGTGTGGGGCGCATGTTGGAGGATGAGGGCCTCTGGTTGTAGCCGTAGATGGAAAAATACAGGCGGCTGCTCCCCCGGCTGAACTGGAAATTCATGGTCGGTGCCACGAACCAGTTCCACTCCCCTTCTCCGGTCACGGCATCGGTCCCGTAGCTTCGGGACCTGGTCTCGTTGAGCATTCCGCTGGCCTTGGCACCCAGCGACAGGAAACTGCGCCCGCTGAAAGTATACTGTGCCGTCAAGTCGTAGTTCTGGGCTATATATTTTGACTTGGAATTGGACGAATAGTAGTCGTTGCGGCCTGCTGCGTCCGATGCGTCACGCTTGCTGCTGCGTCTGGAGAGGTCGAACTGGGCGGAGGCGGTGATTTTCCACTTCGTGCCGAGCGGCTCGACATACCGAAGAGAGCCGCCTGCGGAGTATGTCCTCTCGTCGTTGATGTACCCGAGATTGCGGTTTTCCTCACCGGAGGCGGATTTGAGCACGGAGTTTTCGTAACTCTCTCCGACCTCGTCAGAATAGTCGCCTGTGAGATACAGGCGGAGTGAGCGGCCTTTGGTTCCGAAAAGGTTGCGGAACGTCACATCGGAGTTGAGCGCTGCGCTGCGGCTGGTTGAGAAATCACGGGTGCTGCCTTCAGAACTGTTGAGCCTTTGGTCTCCGATGCTCGTCAAGGAAGATGTCTGTCCGAAGGTGTCGGTCTTGCCGTATTTTATCTGCGGGCTGACGTGGAACCAGACGTTCCCCTTTTCCTTTTTCATCTCGGCATTGGCTGTGAATGACTGGTTGTACTGCTTGCCGTTGTTGTCTTGGAGGCTCACGATATCCCCGTCCTGCTGGAAGGTGGTACGTTCCCGCCTGCTGCCGGAGTCCGTGTCGGCGTATTTGTAGTTCGCTGCCACGGTGGTCTCCACGTCTTTGATGCGTGAGGTGTTGGCATTGACTCCCAGCTGTGCTGAAGTGGTCAGACCCTGGTTCGGCGACGAGGTGGTCCCGTCGGAACTGACGAACACGATATTGGCGTTGGAATCATTGATGTTCTGGGCATTGCCGATCACTGTAACCTGGTCTTTCTCATTATAGGCGGAAGCGAGGGCGTTGCTGCTGAAGAGCATGCCGCGATTGTCTCTCAAGGGCTCATCCTGTCCTGCGGCGAGCGTCGTGCCGCCTTTGAGACCGACATTGCCGAACCATCCCTGCTCGTACTCTTTCTTGAGGGCCACGTCCAGGACCTTTTCCCTGGAGCCGTCCTCCACTCCTGTGGCGCGCGACGATTCCGAAGCGCGGTCAATGACCCTGATCTTGTCCACGACGGCAGCCGGGAGGTTGTTGAGGGCGGTGGACTGGTCGTTGAAAAAGAAAGTGCGTCCGCCTACGGTGAGTTTATCTATCTCTTCACCGTTGAACTTCACTTTACCATCTTCCGTTATCTCCATGCCAGGCATGCGGCGGATAAGGTCTTTCAGCATGGCGTTGGTGCCGACCTGGTAGGAGGATGCGTTGAACTCCACGGTGTCTTTCTTGACCACGATAGGGTTGCCGACATCTGAGACCACCGCCGCCTTGAGGAAGGCCTCGTCCTGGCGGAGGCGCACCTTCCCGAGGTCCGTCTGCCTGTCCCTGAAATACAACTGCTTGACATACGGCTTGTAGCCCATCATCTCGATGTGGAAAGCGTAGCTGCCGTACGGCACTTCTTCCAGCTTCGCGGCGCCCTTCTCGTCCGTGAGGGTGAAGTTGGTGATGGTCGTGTCCTTGGCGGGAATCACGTATACGGATGCAAAGGCCACCGGCTCATTTGTCAAGGAGTCAAGAACCGCTACCTTGACTTCAGTCATCCGGGCGGAGAGCAGATTGTCATTGATGATGACCACTTGTGAGCGTGCGGAAATGACGGAAATGACGGTCAGCACAAGTGCGCAAAACATTTTTTTCATTGGACAGCGTTTTTACTTGTGCAAGATATGAA
>CAKUYG010000111.1 GCA_934702165.1 uncultured Bacteroidales bacterium
TTCCTCCAGGGCGGAGCGAAGAAGCTGCGCCTGACAAGAACTTCTCCAGAGAGCGCATCTCGTCATTGACCTCGATCCTGAAGGCCTGGTATACCTTGGCGAGCCATTTGTGTTCGGCGAATGGGGGCAGGGCCGGCGAGAGGGCGGTGCGGAGGTCGTCTGTGGTCAGGACCGGAGCCTTGTCCCTGGCACTGACGATGAGTCTGGAGAGCCTGCCGGCATTGTCCAGTTCACCATAGAGCCTGAGTATGCGCTCAATGTCCTCTTGCGTATAAGAATTGACGATGTCCGCAGCCGTCTTGCCGCCCTGCGCATTCATCCGCATGTCCAACGGAGCGCTGTAGCGGAAAGAGAAGCCCCTGTCCGCCGTATCGAACTGGTGGGAGCTCACCCCGAGATCGGCGAGAATCCCGTCCAGGCAGCTGAACCCCTCCTGCGCACCGTAGAACAGCACGTAATTATGTATGAATCTGAAATTGTTGTGTACCAGAGTGAAACGGCTGTCTTTCGGAGCTTCTTCCAGCGCATCGGCATCACGGTCGAAGGAGATCAGCCGGCCTTCCGGGGAGAGTCTTGAGAGGATCTCGCGGCTGTGCCCGCCGCCTCCGAAGGTGGCGTCGGCATAGCGCCCGTCCGCCTTCTGCACGAGGGCGTCCACGCTTTCATGTAATAGTACGGGATTGTGATATTCTGACATTGCGCCCTCTCCCTATTTCTTGGAGAGGCTTTCCGCGATGGCAATGAATTCTTCGTCTGAGATGGCTGACGCCTCATATTTCTCTTTGGCCCAGATCTCGATCTTGAAATCATTGCCGGAGAAAACCACTTCCTTGTTCACACCTATCGAACTGAGGAGCTTGCGGCTGATCGAGATGCGGCCGAATTTCGCTTCAGGTTCCACCACATCGCGGTCACGCATATATTCTCTCCAGAATGTTGCGTGCTGTCTGTTGAAAGTCAGATCAAGAGACGCCTTCAGTTCGCCGGACTGCCGCTCCCACTCCTCCATCGTGTACATCTCAAGGCAGGGTTCGAAAAGGTTCTTCTTGATGACAAATCTCTGGTCGCTCCCGGGAGCCAATGCGGCCTTGAGCGGCGCAGGGAAGACCAGTCTTCCCTTGTCGTCGATCTTGGCTGTATATTCTCCTATGAAAGTGACCATCTTATTAATCTTATACGCGGGGTCAAAGGTAGTGAAAAAATGCGAAACTTTTACATTTTATTACATATCGTTCCACTTTTTTACACCGCGGGGATTCGGAAGTCCCACGGATTGGCTATATTTGTACATTGTATGTACAATGCTAACGATTTTTCGAGGCTGGAGCTGAGCTTGCCTGCCTGCAGGGGCAATTATCGCTATTTCCGCTCCCTTATCAAGCCTTCCACCCGCTTGCTCGTGCTCGTCAAGGCAAATGCCTACGGACACGGGGCGGTGGAGTTCGCCTCGATGCTCCAGTCCGAAGGTGCGGACTATCTGGCCGTGGCTCTCCCGGTGGAGGGTGTGGAGCTCAGGGCCAACGGCATCTCGCTGCCGATACTTGTCCTCACCGCCGGGACGGACTTTTTCCCGGAGATCATAGACAACAGGCTCGAACCCGGCATCCCCAACCTCTACACTCTCCAGGCCTTATGTGATACATTGAAGGAGAAGGGAATGAAAGATTTTCCCGTCCATATCAAGCTGGACACCGGGATGCACCGTCTGGGTTTCATGACTTCCGAGATTCCCGCACTGTTGGAATTCCTCAAATCGCACGATGAGGTACGTGTCAAGTCGGTTTATTCCCACCTTGCCGCTTCTGAGGACCCTTCCGAAGATGAGTTCACCCTCGGCCAGATAGACATGTTCGTCCGCAACGCAGGACACATCACAGAACAGCTCGGCTACAAGCCCATGTGGCACATCCTCAATTCTGCCGGAATAGAGCGCTTTCCACAGTACCAGTTCGACATGGTCCGGCTCGGCATCGGAATCTACGGCATCAGCGCCCTGCCGGGAGTGAAGCTTGCACCGGTGGCATCGCTTAAGGTCAAGATATTACAGATCAAGACTCTGCATCCAGAGGACGGGACCATAGGCTATGGCAGGCGCGGGCATGTCGCCCCGGCGGGTACCGTGATCGCCACCATACCGGTGGGGTACGCCGACGGCATAGACAGGCACCTTGGCTGCGGTGCGGCATCGTTCAACGTCAACGGCCACCGTGCGCCCACGATAGGCAACATCTGTATGGACATGTGCATGATAGACATAACTGGAATCGATGCCAAGGTCGGGGACACCGTCACGATATTCGGAGAGGATCCTACAGTCTCGGAACTTGCGGAGATCCTCGGGACCATCCCGTACGAGATATTGACTTCGATACCGAGACGCATTGAAAGGATAATAACAAGATAAACAACATGAAGAGAACAGTCATCATCGCCCTAGCGCTTGTCAGCGTGTGCGCCGGGGCCCAGCAGAAAGGCGGCATCACTCCAGAGATGCTTGGCCGGATCGAGAAGTCTTATGAGGGAACCCCTTACGACAGGGCGGTACGCAATGCCTTGAACACAACATCCGTCACCGTGCTTGCCGCCAATGCGGACAACTCCGCGATGATCGACACCGGCTTCTCCGACAGGGTCAAGACAGTCGGCATCACGGACCAGAAGTCATCAGGGCGCTGCTGGCTTTTCACGGGGCTCAACGTCCTCAGGGCCGCCGCCATCGAGAAGTACAACCTCGGTGATTTCCAGTTCTCGCAGACTTACTGCTTTTTCTGGGACCAGCTCGAGAAGTCCAATCTCTTCCTCCAGGCTGTCCTCGACACCAGGGATAAGCCATTCGAGGACAGGGAAGTGGACTGGCTCTTCTCCAACCCGCTCAGTGACGGCGGCACTTTCACCGGAGTTGCAGACCTGGTGACGAAATACGGGCTTGTGCCTTCCAATGTGATGCCGGAGAGCTACATAGCCAACAATACCTCCGCATTCTGCACCCAGCTCAAGACGCTTCTCCGCAAATATGGGCTGGAGCTTCGCGAGACTCCTTCCGGAGTGAAAAAAAAGAACATCCCTTCGTACCTCGAAGAACGCAAGACCGAGATGCTCGGGGACGTATACCGCCTGCTCGCGCTTGCTTATGGCGTACCTCCCGCATCGTTCGAGTGGAAAGGGAAGACATACACTCCGGTACAGTTCTACCAGGAGCTGTTGGGATATGATCTGGAGAACGGCTATGTGATGCTGATGAACGATCCTTGCCGTGAATACGGCAAGGTCTACGAGATCCAGTATGACCGCCACACGTATGACGGGCACAACTGGCTCTATGTCAATCTTCCTATGGAGCGTATCAAGGAGATGGCAATCGCGTCGATAAGGGCCGGCAAGGCCATGTATTTCTCCTGCGATGTGGCCAAATACCTCAACCGTACGAGCGGGGTGGCTGATCTGAAGAATTTCGATTATGAGTCTCTCCTCGGGGTGGACCTGTCCATGGACAAAAAGCAGAGGGTGATGACCCACGCGAGCGGATCGTCCCATGCGATGACCCTCATCGCGGTTGATGTCAAGGACGGCAAGCCGCAGAAATGGATGGTCGAGAACAGCTGGGGAGCGTCATCCGGATACAAGGGCAACATCATAATGACTGACGAGTGGTTTGACGAGTACATGTTCCGTCTTGTGGTTGAGAAGCGCTTCGTGCCGGAAGATGTGCTCAAGATGCTGGAGCAGAAACCGGTGCAGCTTCCGGCCTGGGATCCGATGTTCCTTATGGAGGAATAGGATGGACCCTTTCCTGTTGCAGGTCGCACGCCATTATTTCACTTCGGGCGGGGTGGAGCGGCTGTGCTTCATCTTTCCCAACCGCCGCTCCGAAGTGTTTTTCCGCAAATATCTGGGCGGACTTGTCCGCGACAGCGGCTCTCCACTGATGTCGCCCCGTGTATGTACGATGAAGGATTTCTTCTACGGGGCGGCGGGTGTGCAGGAGGCGGACCAGATTACTCTCCTGCTTGAACTGTATGACTGTTACTGCGCCCTGAATCCGCAGCACGAGAGCCTTGACGACTTCATCTTCTGGGGCGGTGTGCTGCTGTCGGATTTCAATGACGTGGACAAGTATCTGGTCAGGGCCGAGTCCCTTTTCGCCAACATATCCGACCTGCGCAAGATGCAGGACAGCTATGAGTATCTGGAACCTCAGCAGGAGGAGGCCATACGGCGCTTCATCTCTCATTTCCGCACAGGCGGACGCTACAAGGACGAGTTCCGCAAGATCTGGGACATTCTTCTTCCGCTGTACCGCTCCTTCAACCGGCGGCTTGCCGCTGAAGGGCTTGCCTATGAAGGGCAGGTCTACCGCTCGCTTGCGGAGCGTCTTCCGGACGAGAGCGTGGTGGATGTGCTGGGAACGCGGCTGGGGGATGTGGACAAGTATGTGTTCGTCGGGCTGAATGCCCTCAACGAATGCGAGAAACGCCTGATGCGCAAGATGCGTGACGCTTCTCTTGCCGAGTTCTGTTGGGACTACAGCTCCTCCATGATAAGGGACCCGCACAACAAGTCATCTTTTTTCATGGCGGACAATGTCCTGGAGTTTCCCCAGGCTTTTATTCCGGATGAAGACAAGCCTTTGGGGCTGCCGCAGATCAATGTGCTCAGCATACCTTCTTCGGTGGGACAGGCGGCGCAGTTGCCTCAGATTCTTGACAGGCTTGATGCCCGCGGTATCGAGACGGCGGTGGTGCTGCCGGACGAGTCGCTGCTCCTTCCTGTGCTGAACTCCATCCCTGAGAATATCACCGACATCAACGTGACCATGGGCTATCCGATGAAAGGAAGCGGGCTGTGGTCTCTGATGAGTGAAATTTCCGCCCTGCAGATGCATATCAGGCAGAAGGAGGGGGAGTGGTATTTCTACCACAAACAGGTATGGGCCATATTCTCCAACAGCGTCTTCAAGTCGGTAATCTCTGAAGAGGGCATGAAGACGGTGGAGGACATCCGCAAGGAGGCGCATTATTATATTCCGATGTCCGGGTTCAGCGGAGATCCTGTGCTGAGGCTGATATTCCGTCCGGTGGTCACGTCTCCCGGGGAGGCGGATCCGGACCAGACAGGACGCATAGCCGTTTATCAGCAGGAGGTGCTTTCAGGTATCGCCCCGCTACTCAAAGATGTCCCGGACATGGCGCTGGAACTCGATTTCGCCGCCGAATATTACCGCGCGGTGGGAAAACTCTCCCGCCGTCCTCTTGCGGTGCTGCCGCAGACATGGTTCCGCCTGCTGGACCGTATGGTCGGGGGAGCGGCGGTGCCGTTCAGGGGCGAGCCTCTCAAAGGACTTCAGATAATGGGGCCGCTGGAGACAAGGGCCCTGGATTTCGACAACCTCATCATACTCAGCTGCAACGAGGGAGTTTTCCCGAGACGTTCCGTAAGTTCGTCCTTCATCCCGGCGGAGCTCCGGCGCGGCTTCGGTCTGCCGTCGTACGAGTACCAGGATGCTGTGTGGGCATACTATTTCTACCGTATGATACAGAGGGCATCCCGGGTGTGGATGCTCCTTGACTCCCGCACGGAAGGAATCAGAAGCGGGGAGGAAAGCCGCTATATCAAGCAGTTGGAGATGCATTTCGGACTCCAGGTCAAGCGCTTTGTGGCAAACGCCGCCATCGGGAAGAACATTGAGCCGGACAGCATCCCGAAGACGGAGGATGACATACGCACACTGCGCGAGCAGTGCAACCTGTCCGCATCGGCGCTGCAGAACTACCTGAGCTGCCCTGCAAAGTTCTATTACCATTCCGTCAAAGGGCTCAAGGCCAAGGAGGAAGTCGCCGAGACCCTCGACAGCGGGATGGTGGGAAGCGTTTTCCATGAGGCCATGCAGGTCCTCTATTCCGTGCCTTCGGGCACGCTGGACCGTCAGCACCTCAAGGAACTCCTGAAGGCTGACACCATACTTGATACTGTGCACTCGCTCATAATGAAGCAGCTCAACTCGTTTGAGGTCGCGGGACGGAATCTCATCTTCGAGGACATGATATGCCGTTATGTGAGGAAGACCGTGGAGAGCGATCTGCAGCTGCTGGACGGAAGCGGGGCCGATAATATCAGGATTCTCGGGTTGGAACTCAAGAAGACGGCCAGGATAGGGGGTTTCCGCTTCATCGGCTACATAGACAGGCTTGACAGCATCAGTCCGGGCGAGGTCAGGATAGTAGACTACAAGACCGGCAAGGTGACGGACAACGATTTCATCATCACGGAAGACAATGCCGCCGAGGTCGTTGACCTGCTGTTCGGCCCGGACAATGTCAAGCGGCCCAAAATCGCTCTCCAGCTTTATCTTTATGACCGCTTCATTTCTTCCGACCCGGCTTTCAGAGGGTGCAGCCTTGTCAACTCCATATACCAGACATCCCGTCTTTTCGTAAAGAGCGTGGAGAATGTCCGTCTCAACGATACGTTCAACGCCCTGATGGAAGAGCGGCTCGGTGCACTCTTGGAGGAGATAGCGGACTGTTCTGTGCCATTCCGTCGGACTTCCGATGCGGAAACGTGCGGCTATTGTGATTTCAAAAGCATTTGCGGACGATGAAGATACTCAAAGCCAGCGCCGGTTCGGGCAAGACCTACCGGCTTTCAAAGACTTATATAGGACTCCTTCTTGACAGTCCGTCCGCCGATGCGTACCGGCACATTCTCGCGGTGACCTTCACCAACAAGGCTACAGCCGAGATGAAAAGCCGCATCCTGCGCGACCTCTACAAATCTGAAGACCCGAAGGCGAGGAAGGTGCTTGTGGACATGCTCCATGACTATGGGGCTTTTTCGGTAAGCACGATAGACAAGTTCTTCCAGCAGACCCTCAAGTCTTTTTCCAGGGAGATAGGGCAGTTTGCCGATTATCAGATCGAACTTGACAAGGATTCGGTCATACGTGAGTCCATGGACCGCATACTCGACTCTCTTACCCCGGACAACAGGGAACTTCTCTCCTGGATCAAGGCCAGCGTCTCCGAGAGCCTTGAACTCGGGAAGAGGCTGAACATTGACGACCGCCTTTACGAGATCGGCAAACTTCTCAAGTCGGAAGAGCACCGTGAGCTTTCGGAGCAGTACGGGATTGACGACATCCGGGCTTTCGGCCAGGAACGTCTCTATGAGGTGCGTAAGGCCTGTTCCGGGATTATAAGGGACTTTGTGGTGGAGTTGAAAAGACATGGGCTTGATGTAAACGC
>CAKUYG010000112.1 GCA_934702165.1 uncultured Bacteroidales bacterium
GCTCTACCTCGACAACATAAAAGTGAAAATCAAAAAATAATCCGATGAATACAAAATTATTGAAAACCGCAGCCGCACTGGCCCTGCCTCTTGCCGTCCTGTCCTGCTCCAAGCAGGCCGGAGGCGGGGAGGGCTTCGCTGCGTTCTCTCTGGCGACTGACGGGATAGTCGCAGAAGTCACCAGGAGCAACGTCTCCGACTACACTGAGCTTCCCTCCGCAGGGGATTTCCGCCTCCAGATAAGCGATGCCCAGAGCTCACCGGTCTATACCGGCCTGCTCAAGGATTACGATGCTTCGACCCCGTTGAAGGTCGGCAACTATTCTGTCACAGCCTCTTACGGCTCCTCTTCCGATGAGGGCTTTGGGAAGCCGTATTTGAGCGGCTCCGCTGATTTCGGAGTCGCCGGAGGCGAGACTAAAGAAGTCAAGATCCGCACGAGCCTCGCCAACACCATAGTCCGTTTCGCCTTCACCGACACTTTCAAGGCCTATTATCCGGACTACAGCTTCACTCTCACGACGGGCGGCGGCACGGTGATCGAGTTCCCGAAGAGTGAGACCAGGGCCGCGTTCATCGACGCATACAAGTTCTCAGTCTCCGGCACTCTCACAAACCAGGCCGGCAAACTCCAGACTTTCAACAAGTCTTTTGACAAGTCCATCGAAGCGGGAAAATGCTACACCCTCAAGTTTGATGTCCCCAATGTCGGCGCAGGCAGAATCACTGTCATTTTCGATGATACCGTGGAGACAGTTACCCTTACTGATATAGAACTCAATGATTAAGATGAAAAAGATCCTATATTCCCTCCTTGCCATCACCTTGCTTGCAGCCTGCGACAAGGACCGTTTCCAGTACGGGGAGGAATACGGCACCCTCTCATTTGACGGGGCCGGCCTCACTGTATCGGAGGAAATCAATCCTACCAAAGCCGATGCCGTGAGCGAAGACTACTCACTTTTCCTATATGACAACGGCGACCGCCAGCTATGGAAGAAAACCTGGGGCGAGGTCAAGGCCGGCGGGAACATCTCCCTTTTGGCAGGTGACTACAAGCTCGTAGTCCGCTCTACAAGCGCAGAAGTCCCGGAAGCCAAGTTCGGCGCTCCCGTCTATGGGGTGACGAGCAACTTCTCCATCAAAGCCGGGGAGACCACCAGTATCGGCACGCTCACCTGCACCCTCCTGCAGGCCATAGCCACTGTGTCCTACAACGATGCGTTCCTTGAAATGGTCACCGGGGACGGAACAGCCACCGTGGAACTCAAGTCCGGATTCCCTCTCGAATACTCACTCACATACAATGACGGCGCTCCCAAGTATGAACTCCGACAGGGATACTTCGCCCTCAGCGGGGAGCAGTCCACCATGTACATCACTTTCAAGGGCTCGATAGACGGTAAGACCCAGAGGATGAGCACGTCCATCAGCGGAGTCAAGGCCCGAGACTGGCACGTCATCACGTTCATGAAGAAGACGGACGCCTCCGGCAACGCCAGTTTCCAGGTCGAGATCGACGGTCTGGTCGAAGACCTGGAGCTCAACAATGATGTCCAGGGCTCGGAAGAGGGGGACGGCAACGACCCTCAGGCTCCGATAGGCGACGGCGGCATCGAGCTCGTCAGCACCTCGCAGTACGACATCACCAAGGCCGTGACCGTGCCTGCCACGGGTGCATTCCCTCTGACCATGACCGCCAAGATCCCTAACGGCGCACGCAAGTTCACCGTGGACATAGCCTCTACCAACGAAGATTTCGTCAACTCGGTCAACACCGTGGGCGGTACCACGCTCGACCTTATCAATCCTTCTGAGGCCGCCATGGGCATATTCGACATCGTGCCGTTCCCGCACGGGGCTGAACTCTCCGGCAAGACGGAGATTGACTTTGACCTCTCCGGTGCGCAGACCCCGCTTCTCGGTTTCAAGGGCCGCCACACGTTCACCATGAACGTCACGGACAACAAGGGCTGCCGCAAGAGCATTCCTATCATACTTGTAGTAGAATAAGGAGGCATCAGGATGAAAAAGAACATTATCTATATATTCGGGGCCGTGCTGCTTGCTGCGGCCTGCACCAAGACTCCTCAGGGCGACGGGGCGTTTTCCCTCTCCGTGAGTGTGGGTGAACCTGTCACCAGGGCCGCCATGAGTCAGGAGGAACTCCTTTCCTCCGCCGTGGTCAAGATCTATAAGGCCGATTTTTCCGGCAAGGTCAGGGAGTACAAATATTCCGATATGCCGCAGGCCCTGTACCTCCCGGCAGATGACTATCGCGTCGACGTCACGGCGGGGCTGATTGCCGGTCAGGACCCACAGGCTGCATCCTGGGAGCAGAAGAGTTACTCGGGCTCCAAAGAGTTCAAGATAGTTGCAGGCCAGACCAGCGCCACCGAAGTCGTTGCCAAGGTCTGCAATGTCGTCTCAAACGTCAATTTTGATGCTTCTGTCTCGGAGAAGTTCCAGGCCGGCTATTCCTGCACTGTAAGTGTCGGCGACGGTGGGGAGAACCTTGTCTACACGGCGGAGAAGAGCGGCGCAGACGGGTTCTTCATCGCCTCGGGCTTCGAGCCGGCGCTTAAGTGGGAGTTCTCCGGCAAGCTTGCCGCTGACGGTTCGGAGTTCAGCAAATCCGGTGAGGTCAAGTCTGTCGAGGCGGGGAAACGCTACAAACTTACCCTCAAGTTCACCGAGAAGAACGGTGTGCTCGACCTCGAACTTCTCGTGGACGAGAGCACCAACAACATCTACGATGACATCATCTTCGAGGCCGCATCCACCGGAGTGTCAAGCACTTCCCGCCATGAGATCTGGGCGGGGCACTTCACGGCCCATGCCGATGTGGACGAGACACAGTACGACAAGGATAAGGTTTATTTCGATGTCCGTGCCAAAGGGGCGCAGGACTGGACAAGGGTGAACGCGGTGCGCGACTCAGAAGGCAGCTTCAGTGCCAGGATTTCGGGCCTCACTCCGGAGACGGAATACGAATACAGGCTCGCCGTCACAGCCCTTGACGGGGGTGCAGAAGAGACCATGGATGCCCAGTCCACCATCACCACGGACAAGGCTGTCCCTGTGCCTAACGGAGGATTCGAGACGATTTCCAATGATGAAAGCAACAAATACAAATCCTTTTATGATCCGGCATCTTCGGACGAGACGTTGAAGACGAAGTGGTGGGACAGCGGGAATGAAGGCGCCACCCTTGTCGGCTCCAGCAGCGTGATCTGCTACCCGGACGAGTCCGATTACAAGGAGGGCGGCAAGTCCGTCTGCCTCCAGTCTCGCTGGGTTGTTGTGAAATTCGCAGCCGGCAATCTTTTCAGCGGACATTTCGGAGATCTTATCGGTACGACCGGAGGAACAGTGTATTTCGGGCGCCCTTTCACGGCGCGTCCTACTGCCTTGAAGTTCTGGATGAAGTATTCTGGAGGTGAGATCAACCACGAAACTTCCAATGTCCCGGATGACGGAAAGAAAGGCAATCATGACAAGGCCATGATCCGCATCGCCCTCGGAACTTGGGATTACAAGAAATACGGCGGTGACGCGGACAGCCCGGTGCTTGTCAACACCACTGATGTTTCCACTTTCGTGGATTTCAGCACCGATGCTTCCACCATCGCCCTCGGGGAGAAGATCG
This sequence comes from uncultured Bacteroidales bacterium, assembly GCA_934702165.1. Taxonomy (GTDB): domain Bacteria; phylum Bacteroidota; class Bacteroidia; order Bacteroidales; family UBA932; genus Cryptobacteroides. The sequence continues at coordinate 3,650 of CAKUYG010000112.1, forward strand.
TCTCATCTGATGACACCAACCCTGCCAAAGACTGGATACAGGTGACTCTGCCTATCGAATATCGTGATGAGACGAAGTTCCCGACCCATATCATCATCAGCTGCGCCGCCAGCATGTACGGGGATTATTTTTCGGGCTATGATGACAGCAAGTTATGGCTTGACGGAATGGAATTTGTATACGAATAGTCCCGTATGCGCATCCGCCTGTTGACAAATGCTATTCTGCTTCTGCTCCTTGTGCCTTTCTCGGCGCGCGGGCAGAAGTTTGACCGTGGCATAGACATGTCCACCCAGCCTGTTTTCGTGGAGAAGGGGACGTGGATGGTCGGCGGCGGTGCGAACTGGGCCCTGCACAGCAACGATGAGGCCCGGATTCTCGTGGTCGAGGGGGTTAATTCCACCGGGTACTCGCTATCTTTCAGCCCTGCGGTCTGCTATATGATCAGGGACAATTTCGGTGTCGGCGCCCGGGTGGGCTACAAGAGGGACATGTTCTTGCTTGACTCCGCCAAGGTGAGTCTGGGGGATGCGGCCCTTGAGTTTGCCAATTATCATGCGATCAGCCAGTCTTTTGAAATCCAGGGTCTTGCGCGATATTATATTCCGGTAGGCAACTCAAAGAGGATAGCTCTTTTCAATGAGGTGCAGCTCGGTTATTCTTTCGGCCAAGGGAAGGTTATGGACGGGCATTCGGACGATATTGTCGGTACGTACGAGGTCTCCAACTCCGTGGCCCTCAATGTCTGCCCTGGCTTCATGGCTTTTATTTCGGACAGGCTGGCCCTTGATGTCAATGTCAACATGCTCGGTGTCCATTTCGACTGGACTGACCAGACACACAACCAGGTGGCTCACGGCAGGCGCAATGTCTCCTTCATCAACTTCAAGATCAACCTGCTGGCCATAGGCTTCAGTTTGTACTATTATATATGATGAGAAGAGTCGCGACCTTTTTTCTGTTGTTGTTGTCCGTGGTGCTTCTGCGTGCCGAGGAGGGGCCGGCAGCGTCTTCCGGACCGGAGGAACGCGGGGAAGTCAAGGTTTTCATGCCCAAAGGTGATCTCTCTGCCGGTGTACAGTTCTTCTATCTGGATTTGGGCAGCAGCGACAGCGAGGTCATGCTGCTTCTCCAGCATCTGGATGCTCAGGGCTCGATGATGTCGTTCTCCCCGTATTTTGACTACACTTATCGGGACAACCGTGCTGTCGGGGTGCGCTCTAAGTATTCCTATGCGCGTGGTGGAGTGTCCAATGCTGATTTCACGCTTCTCAACGAAGGGATGGAGATGTCGATAGAGGATCTGAGCGCCAATTCCCGGACCATCCAGTCGGAGATCTTCCACCGTTCGTATGCCCCGCTTGACAAGAGAAAGCGGTTCGGTGTGTTCACGGATCTTTCGTTTTCCTGGGCACACTCCAACACCAGTTTTTCATATGGTGCCGAGTCTCTCCCGACCAGTTCCTCGACCAACAAGTACCGGATCTCCGTGCACCCGGGGCTGATGGTGTTTGTGCTCAACAATCTCAGCACCCATGTCTCCATCGGGATCGGCGGGGCGAGCTACACGCATGTGGACTACCTCAAGGACGGGGAGGTTGTCGGCACGAGGAAGTATTCCAAGGTGCATTTCATGCTTGATATACTTGACATTTCATACGGGCTGTCCCTGCATTTCTGATATATGAGACGCTTACCTATCACCCTGCTTTGTCTTCTCGGGCTTCTTTCATGCATACGTAATGACATCCCGTACCCTCGTGTACAGGCTGCCATTTCTGAGATGCAGGTGGCCGGGGCGAAGTCGGTAAGGATTGATTCCGATGCCCGTGAGGTGGTGATTGTTCTTGAAGAGACGGCTGATCCGGCTGCTGTCAATATCACTTCTGTGACTTTCAACGATGAGCGTGTAAAATCTTCATTGGACCTGACGGGGATTAAGGATTTTTCCAAGCCTGTTGTGGTGACGCTCAGCGTGTATTCGGATCAGCAATGGACCATCAGGGTCGAGCAGCCGGTGGAGCGTTATTTTTCGATTGCTGGACAGATGGGCGCTTCTGTCATCGATGTGGCAAATCATCGTGTGCTGGTGAAGTACCCAGGTGGCAAGAGTCTGAAGTCCTTGACAGTTACTTCGATGAAGCTCGGCCCTGCTGATATTTCCACGTACTTCCCGTCGGCTTCCGACCTGCACGATTTCTCGGAGCCCTGCACCGTGCTCGTCTCATACAGGGATGTGCAGGAGGAATGGCTGATCTCTGTGGAGGAGGTGGAATTGTCGGTTACAATGGGCCGGGTAGATGCGTGGACGCGTGTGGCGTGGCTGCACGCCAGCGGTTCTGCAGACGTGAAGTGCGGCTTCAAGATACGCAAGAAAGGCTCGGAAGAATGGACGGAAGTCGGGGATGTCAAGATGGACGCCGGGTCTTTCAATGCTGCGGCGGATGGACTTGACCCTCTGACGGCTTATGAGGTCTACGCCTATAGCGGGGCGGACAGGACGGAGACTGTGGAGTTCGAGACTGAAGCTGAAGCACAGCTGCCGAATGCCGGCTTTGAGACATTCAGCAATGCCGAGTCAGGAAAGTACTATTCATTCTATGACCCGGCGTCTTCGGATGCTGTGTTGCAGAAAAAGTGGTGGGGGAGTGGCAATAAGGGTTCTACAACGGTTGGGGCGAGTTATGCCATCACCATGCCGGACCTCTCCGCCAAGGTTGAGGGTGAGGCTTCGCTCAAGATGGCCTCGCGCTATGTCATAATCAAGTTCGCGGCCGGAAACGTCTTTTCCGGGGAGTACTACAAGACTATCGGCACTTCCGGCGGTGTGATCCGCATGGGCCGTCCGTTCACTCTCCGCCCGCGCAAGCTCACGCTTTGGCTCAGATATGACTGTGGCAAGATCGAGAAAAAGACTCTCGGAGGAGTACCTGACGGGGAGATCGTCAATGTGGGCGACAACGACCGCGCCTCTGTGTGGATCGCCCTCGGCGACTGGGACTACCGAAAATACGGCGGCAGCGAGGATTCTCCGGTGGAGGTCAATACCACGGACCGCTCCACTTTCTTCGACCCGAAAGGGGAGAGCGTCATAGCATACGGCCGCCATATAGTGGGGGAGAGTGTCGGAGAGTGGACCAAGGTTGAGATCCCTCTGGAATATGTCTCCACTTCGCGCAAACCTAGCCATATCATCGTCTCGGCTGCCGCCAGCATGCTCGGTGACTATTTCACCGGCAGCCCTGACTCTGTGCTCTGGATTGACGATCTGAAACTGGAGTATTGACGTGCCTGCTGGCTGTAGGGGCGATTATTCCATTATCAGCATACTCGAAAAACGCTGCGTCTGGCAGAACTGGTGTTTTGTCCGGAGAAATGGGCGTTGGCCGGACAAAACACAAATAAAAAAGGATGACTGATTCAGTCATCCTTTTTTGTGGGAGCTGAGGGAGTCGAACCCCCGACCCTCTGCTTGTAAGGCAGACGCTCTGAACC
>CAKUYG010000113.1 GCA_934702165.1 uncultured Bacteroidales bacterium
GCTCATCAACGGCAAAGGCGGCCTTTATGACCGGGTCACCGCAGAGATAAAACTGAAACCGTTCTCTTTGAGGGAATGTGAAGAGTTCTTCCGTTCCCGTAAAATCGTCTATGACCGCTATGATATCATCCAGAGCTACATGGTATTCGGAGGGATTCCATATTACCTCAACCTCTTCGTCCCCGGTAAAAGCCTGGCACAGAACATAGATTCTCTCATATTCAACAGAAAAGGGAAACTGGCTAACGAATATGAGCGGCTGTTCTCCTCGATATTCAAGAATCCCGAGGATGCCGAAAAAACAATAAAACTGCTTTCCGGCAAAAGAATAGGGTATACAAGAGACGAAATCATCAAAAAGACAGGAATCGGCAACGGCGGAGCCTTCTCGAAGATGCTGCTTTCTCTGGTAGAAAGCGATTTTGTCACCAAATCCCGCTATTTCGGAGAGCCGGCCAAAAACACAAGATACAGGTTGTCAGATAATTTCTGCCTGTTCTATAAGTACTTTGCCGACCGCAAAGAGACTGATGACCCTGGATTCTGGCAGCACAACCAGAGCAGTCCCTCAATCAATTCATGGAGAGGCTTCGCGTTCGAAAATGTCTGCTTCCAGCACATAAACAACATCAAGAAAGCCCTCGGCATCGCCGGTGTCCATACGGAGACCTATTCCTGGAGCGGCAGTGACAGCCAGATAGACATGCTGATAGACAGGGCAGACAGACTGATAAACCTCTGCGAATGCAAGTTCTGCTCAAGCGGATTCACGGTGGACAAGGAATATGACCGCAAGCTCAGGGAGCGCCAATCAGCATTTGCCGAAGAAACAAAGACCCGCAAGCCCACCATCATGACACTGGTGACCACATTCGGCCTCAAGCAGAACGAATACTCGGGACGCTTCCAGAGCATAATAACCTCCGACGACCTCTTCAGTGCCTGAGCAGAAGAACATGGCGCAGACGTTCTGCCTGTTTGTGGAAAACAGGAAAAGACAACGCCCAGTTCACGGTAGTGACGGGACGACGACGCATCGGCAAGACATACCTCGTATGGAAGCATACGAGGACGAAGAAGCCACGCTTTTCGAGGTAAAACGCAAGGCTGACAACATTGACATGAAAGTGCTGGAGAATAAGGCTGCTGCCTTCCTGCGTGCCACTGGCGAATTCAAGGGATACAAAATCTCCTACAAAGGACTGTCTATGGATGACATGTAATTCATTCTTTTCTTTTATACATGGTGCTGGCAGCCAGTTCGTGCCGTCCAAGCCGGATTTCCTCAACGTAAAACGTGATGCCGTCTTGCCCACGACGGTTTTTCTCAGTGGAGATATGTTTCATCTATCAGGATTCCCATGTAGCCAAGGTCTTCTACAAGAGTTTGCGTTGCCGTTGAGATGACGCGCTTGAGGAGTGTATCTTTGGTATTGAAATGAGCATTTCGTGAATTGAAAAAAAATGAAAGGACTGGGGTGGCACACCGTGAAAGATGCCGTGCGCACCGGAGGCGTTTTCACTCACCTCGCCGGTTTTCATAAGCACTACGTGAAGGAAGGAAAAGTCTTGAACATGGTCAGAAGAGAGATCAGTTCGTCTTTCAGGCCATGCCGCACAAAATTCTTCATCTCGCCTTCGGTGAGCTCTCCCAAACCGCTGATCAGACTCTTTTCCGAGAAATTCTGGACACTTGCGATGCATTTGTCCAGGTATTCTTCAATGGGCATTCCCATGCGGGATTCCACAATTTCTTTATTGATGGATGTCCTTTCCTTCAGGAAGAACCAGCAGTCGAACACGTCTCGGCTGGTAATCTCGGTCCGGTCAAGGAGGGCGCACAGCTTGTTGGCGAACATATCTTCCTTCACCATGACACGCATTTGGAGACCTAGATAGTTCCGGATTTCATAGTGACTGTCGTAACGCCGGTTAGATATCTCAATCTTAAGCTTCCGCTCGCCAATACCATAGTCAAGTACGACGATTATACCGTAGTGCTTGATAGCTTCGTCGTGAATACTGCCGTATTTCAGGACAATCTTCCGGACGCGGCCATAGACCTCGGTCTCTTTTTCCGGATCCAGCAGATTGAAGTCCAGATCCGTCGAGAAGCGCGGCAGGTTGTGAAAGAACATGGTGGCTGTACCACCCTTGAAGGCCAACAAGGAGGAAAGCAACGCATCGGAGAAGATGTCCTTCAGAAGCTGCAGCATGAAGAATTTATGTTTGTTCGTGTCCATTATCCGAGAATTTTTGAAACCCGCTGCTCGAGCGTTTTGTTATTGTAGATGGGGAGGAGAGAAAGCACCTTCTGTTTGTCCAGGGAAGAGGGATTGTCAAAATAGTAATTGCTGTCCAGGTACAAAGTGTCCAGGAAGGCTCTTTCCGGAGAAGCGATATTGACATTTCCTTCGCGGATGATGCCTGTCGTGTCAATCAGGATTTCACCCTTGATTTTCCGGTACCGGTATACCTTTCCGTCAATTTCAACGCTCCTGGACAGATTCCCGACAGAGGTGATCTCCTCGCTGAACTGGAAGACAATTCCGGCCCGCTGCAGCACATACTCCAGCGAGATGTAGGAAGGGGTATAGAGCAGACAGGCAAGTTCCTTCTCATCATAACCAGGCTTGGCATAGATTCCCTTACGGGGATTGAGGATTTCGCCTTTCTTGACATAGCCGATCATTCTGCTCTTCACTGTGTCCCGGCCCAGCCCCAGACCATAAGCCATGGCGATTCCACGCATAGTGAAAACACTTGCTTTGTCCTTGTAAAGATCCAGAAGAAGTTGATTTTGTAAACCCATAGCAGTGTTGTGTATTACTTTCAGTTCACAAAATGCGAAAAGATATTGAAAACAGCAAATATTCCTGCCATTCCCGCATAAAAAAGGGGCCGGCCATGCGGCCAGCCCCAATGTCAAGGATAAAAACCGTCATCAGATGATGCCCTGCTCCAGCATGGCGGTGGCGACTTTCATGAAGCCGGCGATGTTGGCTCCCTTCACGTAGTCCACGCTGCCGTCCGGCTGAGTACCGTACTTGACGCAGGCCTCGTGGATGGACTTCATGATGAAATGCAGTTTGTCATCAACCTCCTTCCCGCTCCAGCTGATATGCGATGCGTTCTGGGTCATCTCAAGACCGGAAGTGGCAACACCTCCGGCGTTGACGGCCTTTCCAGGGGCGAAGAGGATGCCGTGATGCTGGAAGTAGTGGATCGCTCCCGGCTGGCAGCCCATATTGGAAACCTCGCAGCAGCACCATGTGCCGTTGGCTACAAGTTCCTTGGCGTCATCCTCGGAAAGCTCGTTCTGGAAAGCGCAAGGCAGGGCTATGTCGCATTTGACGCTCCAGGCTTTCTTGCCTGCGGTAAAATGCGCCTTGTCAGGGAATTTCGTTGCCATGTCCTCCACCATGTTGCGGTTGGAGGCGCGCATCACGAGCATATAGTCGATCATCTCAGGGGTGATGCCTTCAGGAATCTCGCAGACTCCGTCCGGACCTGAGATGGCCACCACCTTGGCCCCGAGTTCAAGAGCCTTCTTGCAGGCGCCCCAAGCGACATTGCCGAAGCCGGAAACCGCTATCTTGCAGCCTTTCAACTCCTTGCCGGCTTTCTCAAGAAGATAGTGGGTAAAGTACAGCGCACCATATCCCGTGGCCTCCGGACGGAGTATCGAGCCGCCCCATGTGGCTCCCTTGCCGGTAAGCACTCCTGTGTTGTACTGGCGGGCAAGTTTCTTGTACATGCCATAGAGATAGCCGATCTCACGTCCGCCCACTCCCACGTCGCCGGCAGGTATGTCCTGATCCGGGCCGATGCAGTTCCAGAGCTCAAGCATGAAAGCCTGGCAGAAACGCATGATCTCCTCGTTGGACTTGCCTGTAGGATCGAAGTCCGAACCGCCCTTGGCACCGCCCATAGGCAGGGTCGTCAGGGCGTTCTTGAACGTCTGCTCAAATCCGAGGAACTTCAGCATCGACGGAGAGACTGCCTTGTGGAAACGCAAGCCCCCTTTGTAAGGCCCGATGGCGCTGTTGAACTGGATGCGGTAGCCCGTGTTGGTCTGCACCTCTCCGCGGTCGTCCACCCAGGTGACGCGGAATGTGAAGATACGGTCAGGCTCCACCATCCTCTCGACTATCCTGGCCCTCTCGAATTCAGGATGCTGGTTGTAGACATCCTCGATGGATTCCAAAACCTCCTGTACCGCCTGGAGATACTCGTTCTCTCCCGGGTACTTGGCCTGGAGACGGGCCATAATGTCCTTTGTCTTCATTGTTAGTGTGTAATGTGGTTATTCGACCTCCCATGTTGAACCGCTGTGCAGGAGGTCATCTACACAGTGTATCTGTGATTTCATCATGACTTCTTTGACCTGGTCGCGCACCCCGTCATCGTAAGTGATGTCCTTGACATCGCGGATGACACCGAGGGCCACCGGGTAGTCCGGTCCCTTCATCTCGGCAAGCGCCATGTGTATGCCGATGTTGTCGGTATGGGCATCATGGATGAGGATGTCCTCCTCCGTGAATCCGCCCTCGCCTATGTGTACGGCGCGTATCTTCTTGCCGTCGTAGATGAGGCCCTTGTCACGGTTCTTGCCGAAAATCATGCGCTCGCCCTGCCTGAGGACTATGGTGTGGTCGGCCTTGACGGCCGGATCTGAGAGATCCTTGTGGGCACCGTCATTGAATATCACGCAGTTGGTGAGCATCTCCATCACGGAACAGCCGTCGTGCAGGGCTGCGGCCGTCATGATCTCCTCGTTGAGCTTCAGTTCCACGTCCAGAGAACGCGCGAAGAAAGTTCCCTTGGCGCCAAGCACCAGGGCTCCAGGGTTGAACGGATGCTCCACGGTGCCGTAAGGCGAAGTCTTGGTGATCGCACCGAACTTGGAAGTCGGAGAGTACTGCCCCTTGGTGAGACCGTAGATCTGGTTGTTGAAGAGGATGATGTTGATGTCGATATTGCGGCGGATGGCATGGATGAAATGGTTGCCTCCGATCGCCAGCGCATCACCGTCGCCGCAGGCCTGCCATACGGTCAGCCACGGGTTTGCCACCTTGATGCCGGTGGAGATGGCCGTAGCGCGGCCATGTATGCTGTGGAAACCGTAGGTGTCCATATAATAAGGAAGACGCGAAGAGCAGCCGATGCCGGACACCACGACATACCGCTCCTTGTCATAGTTGAGAGCCTGGCTCACCTTCGGAAGAGCCCTCTGCAGAGCCGCGAGCACTGCATGGTCGCCGCAGCCAGGGCACCAGCGCACCTCCTGGTCACTTTTGAAGTCTTTGAATGTCAATGTAGCCATAGTCTTACAACTCTTTCTTGATCGCTTCCTCCAGTTCGCTCACAAGGAACGGCTGGCCCTGTATCTTGTTGAACTTGTGAATCTCCAGATGAGGGAACCTGGCCCTCAGATAATCGGCGAACTGCCCGCTGTTGAGCTCGCAGACAAGTATCTTCTCAAACGAGTCCAGAACCTTGCCCGTGTTTGACGGGAGCGGGTTGATATAGTCGAAATGGGCGTAAGAGACATTGTCCATCTCATGTACAGCCGACCAGATATGCCCGTATGTTCCGCCCCAGCCCACGACAAGGAGCTTGCCCTGCTCCGGCCCGTGAAGGATGCTCAGCTGCGGTATGTCCTTGGCTATACGGGCGACTTTCTCAGCACGTTCGGCAACCATCGTGGCATGGTTGAGCGGGTCGGTGGAGAGGACCCCGTCATGGTTCTTCTCAAGTCCGCCCACGCGGTGCTCCAGCCCTTTCTGCCCCGGAATCGCCCAGCGGCGCACAAGAGTCTCGGGGTCGCGCTTGAACGGATGGAACTTCTCCCCTTCCTTGAGAATGCCCTGCACAAACGGCGGGCGGATCTCAGGATAATCCTTCATGGACGGTATCCGCCAAGGCTCAGAGCCGTTGCCAAGGAACCCCTCGGAAAGCAGCAGGACAGGAGTCATGTGCTCAAGGGCTATCTTGGCCGCAGAGAATGCGGCATCGAAACAGTGGGCCGGGGAATGGGCGGCGATCACCGCCATCGGGCACTCTCCGTTGCGCCCGTAGAGAGCCTGGTTGAGGTCGGACTGCTCAGTCTTGGTAGGAAGCCCTGTGGAAGGGCCGCCTCTCTGGACATCGATGACCACAAGAGGGAGCTCAGCCATCACGGCAAGCCCCATGGCTTCCGACTTCAGAGAAAGTCCCGGGCCGGAAGTGGTGGTCACCGCAAGGTTACCCGCGAAAGAGGCACCGATGGCAGTACAGATTCCGGCAATCTCGTCCTCTGCCTGGAGAGTCTTGGCTCCAAGGCTCTTGTGGATCGCGAGTTCCTCAAGGATGGCAGTGGCCGGCGTGATAGGATAAGAACCGCAGAAAAGCGGCAGTCCGGACTTCTCGGAGGCGGCCAGAAGACCCCAGGCTGTAGCCTGGTTGCCGGTGATGTTGCGGTACGTACCCTTGGCGAGGTTCTTCACCGGCTCCACAGTGTAGGTGTTGGCGATTATCTGGAGGTTGGCCGCATAGTTGAAGCCGTCCTTGAGGACTTTCTTGTTCGGCTCTATGACCTCCGGATGCTTCTTGGAGAACTTCTTCTCAAGATAGGTGAAAATGTAGTCAAGCGGACGGTTGTAGATGAAGCAGGCCATGCCGAGGGTGAACATGTTCTTGCACTTGAGAATGGCCTTGTTGTCCATGCCGCTGTCTTTGAGACTCTCGTGGGTGAGGGTCGTTATGGGTGCCGCGATGATGGTCCTGTCCTCTACCCCGAGTTCCCGGAACGGGTCGTCGGTAGCGAAACCGGCCTTCTCCATGCCCGCCTGATCAAAGGCATCCTGGTCCACCAGAATCATCGCATGGCGCTTGCACCACTTGGCGTTGGTCTTGAGCGCCGCCGGGTTCATGGCCACGAGCAGGTCACAGAAATCTCCCGGCGTGGATACCTTGGAGCAGCCGATGTGGATCTGGAAACCGGACACGCCGGAGACGGTGCCGTGAGGCGCGCGGATCTCGGCGGGATAGTCCGGGAA
>CAKUYG010000114.1 GCA_934702165.1 uncultured Bacteroidales bacterium
CAGATGGTGGAATTGGTAGAGTGATGAGCAGCGAAAATGCCCGGCGCATCTCTGATAGGGAAAGCAAAATGGCTTGGCCCCAATGCCCATCAGAGCACCGGCGCGGCCGCGGGACTTTGCATCAGCAAAGTCGGAAAGCGACTCAAGCGCCGCAGGGGTTTGGGGCGGAGCTCCAATCAAAAAAGGGAGGCTCCTGGCAACCTCCCTAATTCCGAATACAAAATTATTAACCGCTAATACCCAGGATAATTTAAGTTAGGTACCGCTTGTAACAACTGAGGCCCGGAACACCAAAACAAATTACCACAATGACAATGTGCACCGAGGCCTCAATCATCAAACAGGTTAGAACTAAAAGCAGCAATGCAAAGGTAGACAAGAAGAATAAAAAATTGGTATATTTGCATTTGGAAAAAGGGGAATATCGTCCAGAATCCTATAGGGCAAAAGTGGAATTGTATCATAAACTATAGATAGTGATAAAAAGGCTTCTCATATCATTTTTACTCCTAATCACGGCCACACTGCATTCAGGTGCCGTCCCGAGGTATCAGGTCTCGTACTATATCAAAGAACGCGGCCTTCCCAGGACACTCGTGCAGGACATGATACAAGACAGCAACGGCTGCCTGTGGCTGGCAAGCTGGTCCGGACTGTACTGTTTTGACGGGATCAGCTTCAGCGGATTCAGGGCCAAGACCCCGAACGGAGAGAGGGCCAACAACCGCTTCGACAGGATCGAGCGGGACAGTTTCGGCCAGTTCTGGGTTCTTTCATACGACGGCAGGCTTTACCGTTTCAATCCGCAGGATGAAACCTTCAACCAGCTGCACACCGATCAGGACATAAGCCAGATACACAGACTTTCATCTGACGACTTCTGCTTCGTGACATCAGACAACACGGTGCTGCGGACAAGATATTCAGACGCTGGACGCGACTGCACACTGTACGAATACTGCGCCATACCGGCATCGGACAACATAAACGGCATGTACAAAGACGCCGAGGACAACGTCTGGACAGCCACGGACAAGATGATCATGCGCAACAGGAAGACGGTCAGCGAAAAACCAGGCTACTGCATCGAGGAGTCTGCCGGGGCTCTGCGTTTCGGCAGCCGGGACGGCATGATAATCGAGTCCATAGACGGGCGACTCTTCGAAGTGGATACACATGCCGGTTACAACATCAGACTCATCACCAATATACCCGGGACAATTGAGTTTCTGCTCGGCTCGGATGACGGCAGGTTTTCGCACCTTGACATGGACAAATGGAGACTCAAGCCTGTAACAGTTCCGACGGAATGCCACATCGGATCCGGGCCTCAGACACTCACCGGCAAAGACGGCACGGTCTGGATATGGTCAGCGCAGGGCGGAATCGGATTCTTCAACCCGGAGACATTCCGGCTTGAGCCGCTCAGTTACGACCTTCGGGCACCCGGAGGTTGGAACGCAGAAAACAACATCCTCAAGGCTTTCCTTGACAGCCAGGACAACTTGTGGTTCGCCGGAAGCTGGGGCGGTGTCGGAAGGGCATCCAGAAAAGACAGCAACTTCCACCTGCTCAGTTTCGAAAAAGACAACAGCACCCCGACCCCGTCAAACAGCGTCAGAGCCATATTCCAAGGCCACGACGGAATCATCTACGCCGGCACAAAAGACGGGAAAATACACCTGTTGGCAGACGACCTCAGCCCACTGAACTCATGGCAGCTGCCCTACCCGGCCTACAGCATCACCGAAGACCACCGCGGACACATCTGGATAGGCACAAAAGGCGGCGGCATCATCGAGAACACAGCCTCCGGCATAAGTTCCCCACCCGCTTTCAGCCCTATTACCTATAGAAAAACAAACGAGCCATACGGCTCAAACGGAGACTTGGTGTACTGTCTGCGGCAGGACAGCGGCTCACGTCTTTGGACAGGATCTTTCGACGGTGGAGTTTCATACGCGGAAACATCCGGCAACGGAAGGCACTTCATCAGCACCAGGAACAAAATTCCGGCACAAAAAATCCAGCTGGACAAGATACGCTTCCTGACATTCAGTCCGGACGGCAAACTTTACGCCGCCGGTCGCAAAGGGGTCTTCTTATGCCAGGATCCGTACTCAAGGCCGGAGCAGATACGGTTCAGCAGATTCCCTGACACAAGGGAATACGACACCCAGCATATCCTTTTCACAAAAGACGGCAAGATGTACGCCTCCACATTCGGCAACGGTTTCCTGCACTGCTCCACAGACGGCAGCCTGAAAGCCGAAACCATTACGGCCGAGGACGGGCTCATGTCTAATTTCGTGTTCTCGTCCATTGAGGACAGAAACGGAAACATCTGGATTTCAACTTACCGCGGGCTCAACAAATACACCCCCGCCACGGGTGAAATCACCGGCTGGTCATACGACAGGATAGGGAAAGACCTGCTTTTCAACGAAGGCGAGCCCTTGATATCAAAAGACGGGGAACTGATGTTCAACACAACAGCAGGGATACTCCACTTCAACCCTGACAACGTCTCCAACAGCAACTTCATACCGAAAGTTTTCCTGATCTCCTGCCAGTACGCTGGAGAGAGGGTCTTCCCGGATAAAGACAAGACGATAAAAGTGCGCGGTGACGGACGACTCAGAATAAGGTATGGTGCCGTGGATATGAACGGGCCAGAGAGGGTCATGTACTCCTGGAAAATGAATACAGATGAAGACTGGACCCAGCTCGGCAACACCCCGGTAGTGGAAATCGACGGGCTCGGTCCGGGACGTCACAAACTGCTGCTGAGATCCACCAACTCGGATGGAACCCAGCCGGACAACAGCCTGGAAATAACCGTTACAGTCAGACCGGAAATATCAAGATACTTCCAACTTGCGGCTGCAGCAATGATCCTGTGCCTGGTTTCCGCCTTTCTGCTGATACGCAAGGGAAGAAGCAGGAAAGCAATGAAGGCAGGGGACGATGCAGCCGTCGCCGTCAACAGCACCCTCGGCACGGAGACGGTCACCCCCCTGGACAGTGAGGACATCAAATTCAGGAGAGCATTCATATCCATGCTTGAGGAGAACCTCGACAACGGAGATTTTAGTGCCGAAGACATGGCCGCCACCCTGAATGTAAGCCGTTCCGCACTGTTCGACAAGTGCAAAGTCCTGCTTGGGAAGGCACCTACAGAATATCTCCGCGACCTGCGCTTCAGCAGAGCCGCGGAGATGATGGCGCAAGGCGGTTATTCAATATCGCAGATAGCCTACAAGACAGGCTTCAACGATCCGCACTATTTCAGCAAAGCCTTCCGGAAACACTTCGGAATGTCCCCGAGCGAATATCGGAAGAAACTTAAAGATTCTTGAGTTTCAGCATGTTGAGCAAGAGCTGCTGCCCTACGACATTGGCTCCATTGTCTCCGCTGACATCAAAAGTACCGAGGGCCTCGTACATGCCGTCGACAACATCCCCTTCGCGAAGCGAAGAGTTGGACGGCGCATGGATGTCACTTATGCAGGCAGGGATGTCAAGAGAAGTCAATATGACCTGCCCACGGCCGGCACGGATAAGACTTAAGACTGAATACACCTCTTTCTTATGGTCAGCCACGGCGGCCGCTAGCGTCTCCCCGTTCTCGCAGCGCAGACCGATGCGGCGGCGATTGTAGGCGGAGAAGCACTGGTACTCCCAATTGAAGACGCAGTCCTGCGGGAGTCCAGCCCACACAGGATGCTCACGGTTGAAATAATTGCCGCCATACCAAGCAGTTCCGATCTTCTTACTGCCGCGGTAGTCAAGCACTTCCTTGTCCGCAAAATACTCGGCCCACCGCTCAGGCTTGTCCACAACTATCAGAGTGTGTCCCTTATAGACCCACTCCATGATGTCACTCATTCCGCTCCCCCACTGCTGCGGCTCAAACTGACCGACGACAAGATAATCTCCGGACGGTGTACCGGAAACATATTCAGCAGGATTGATCCCCAGGCTGGAAAGGAAACCGCGTACCCTGCCGCTGCTGTCAGCGACGGATCCGTACGAACTTATGCCGGAGGCGTCAAGCTTGACGGCGAAGATGTCGTCACTGCCCTCGCACACAATTTCACCGCCCTTCATCAGACGCGCTTCCACGCGGCTGTAACCCGGTTTGTCCACAGTAAACTCGAAACCGTCGGCAAGGCACTCGCCGTACACGGTCCCGCCGCTGACCTTGACCTTTGTGCTGCGCGAATCGGCCAGAGTGCCGTCTGCAAGACGGTAATCCACCTGCAGGGTATAATTACCTTTGAGATTCTTCTCGTTGATTATGAACACGTCAGCCGTAGTCTTGCGACCCGTCGGAAGCACTTTGTGGTTGAGTTTCACGGACAGCACAAGAGGTCGGTTGTAGCGGGCTATGAGTTCAGGATCACCTTTGAAATGACGGTAATTGTCCACGACTCCGGAGTGGTTCTCCAGCTTCATGCTCTCCCACCCGTTGATGGCATACCCGTCCACGACATCATTGATGCGGATGTTCTCGATGATACGTCCCTGATAGTAATAAGACACATTGCCCATCGCCACTGTGAGGTCGTCCACTGTCGGGAAGGCTTTGCGGAAGCCCTTCTTGTCAAGGAAAGCATCGTAGGCATCGTACCATGAGAGGTAATCTTGTGCCTCCCAGGAGGAAGTCTTGCCGGATGAAAGGATCTCATCGCGTATCAGCTGAAGGCGCGGCGGAGTGCCTATGGCCCCCTCCTCGCCCCAGATCACGATCTCTCCGCGGTTGGCGCTGCCGCGCAGGTATTCATCCTTGGAGACATACAGGGCATCATGGTACACTCCAGGACCGCCAGCGTGGTGGTTGTCCCACCATCCGGTGTCACGGAAAGTGGTGTCGAAAGGCATCAGATTCGTCTTGAAATGCGCGTCCGGCAGGACTTCGGGATTGTTGCCGTTGCAGGAGTTGTACACCAGGATGCGGCTCGGGTCGAGCCTGTGGCCCATGGCCATCTGCTCATAATCCTGCTTCTGCGGCCAGGCCCCGCGCTCATTGTGCATGTTGTAGATTATCAGACTCGGATGGCTGCGGTCGCGCATGATCATACGGCGGAGTTTCTCATTGCGGTACGCAAAATAGAAGCGGCTCTGCAGGTTGTCATCATCGAATTTCGAAATCGGATACTGGTTTCCTCCAGGCTCCTCCCAATAGAGCAGTCCCAGCTCATCCGCCCACTTGAAGACGTCGCTCTGCCCTATTGTGCGGTGGAAGTTGAGCATGTTGAGCCCCATACCCTTGGCGGCCTCCACCTGACGGCGTGCAAGTTCATCAGAAGGCATGATTCCGTTGTCAGGCCAGAAGCTCCACGAGATGGATGTACGCAGTACGATACGGCGGCCGTTGAGATAGAACTGCCTGTCCCCCTTCACGTCACGGACCTCAAACCAGCGGAATCCGAAACGGCGGGTGTCGCTGTCTTCCCCGAGAGTAACGCGGAGATCATACAGATTCGGCTCTTCTACGCTCCACAACTTTGCCCCAGGAAGCCTAACGGCATATTCAAGAGCATTTTCACCGGCCTTGAGCGATGCGCTGTATTTCCTGGAGTACACTTCCCGCCCGCCCTTCTCACGGACTGATATGTTCACCGGCACCTGTGCAGCCTTGTCGGCGAAAGCGCTCACCTCAATTCTGACCTTATGCGGATCAGGCTGATTCTGCACATAGATATCAGAAATATACGTCCTGTCTGTCGCCGTGAGTTTCACCTTGCCCGTTATGCCGCCGAAGCCGTGCGACGGGTTTGTGAGATACTTTCCCCAGCTGTAGACCTGCGAGTCTTTCCAGTTGAAATTCCCGTTAGGATCGGTTATACGGACGCTGATGACATTTGATTTGCCGTATTCCAGAAAGTCCGTGATATCGAAAGCGAACGGTGTGCTGTTGACCAGATCGTATCCGGCAAGTTTATGATTCACAAATATTTCAGCACGGAAACGCACCGCCTCGAAGTCAACGGCAACCCTGCGCCCCTCCCACGAGGCCGGGATATCCACTCTGGTCTCGAACCAGGATACACCGACATAGTTGCCTGTCACGCCGAAAGTCTCCCCGTTCCAGCCCCAGAGATGCTCTTCCACCGTGGCTGGGAGATGAATCCCGGTCACGGACGGGTTCTCAAGCAGAGCCCATCCCCCGGAAGGAATGTTCACCGGCAGTTTCTCGATATCGACAGGAGGCAGGAAAAGTTCATCGTTTTCCCATTTTGCATCCTTGTCAAGGGTGATGCTCCAATCGTGAGAAGAAATATCAAGTGTTTCCCGCTGCAGCGGCGCGGCCACAACGAGCATGGAAAGCAGAAAATTAAGAATATTCATGGTTACCGGTTTTCAAGAGGGTTCCATGTGTCGGAACCGGGATTAAACATGACATTGTCCAAGGTGTAGTCAGCCGCCTGGGCATCAGTCAGGACATGCGACCAGCCGACACGGCCAGCAGTGGACGCTCCCGGGCCGCTACAATTGTATTCGGCATAGAAGGCCGTCTTCTCCTTGGCCGGCCTGTTCCAGTTGTGCCATCCTTCTGGACGGATGTGCGGCCCCATCTCGCAGTTGAGATAGACCACCTTCGCATAGTCCCTCCAAGGACGGCCCAGATAGACCTTATCTATGCCGGGAGCTGCTGTAAGTCGGCAGCGGTTGAACACATAGCCGAATTTCTCACCCTCGAAGGTAGAGGCAGCTGTGATATAGCTGTTGCGCTTGGAGCGGATCTCGCAGTTCTCGAACCAGCACCTGCCCGGACCGAAGATGAAATCAGTGGTACCCTCGATCAGGCAGTCCACGTAGATGCTGCGGCAGGTCTGCCCATCCTCGCCGTAACGGCCGTAGGTATAGATGGTGTCCTGATTGCCGAAGATGTGGCAGCGGCGCAGGAGGATGCGGTCCCCGTTGGTCATAAGCGCCACGGCCTGGCCGACCTCTCCGGCATCGTTGCGTATACTCAGATCCTCAAAAGTCACATCATCCGCATCCACGTACACGGAAGCAC
>CAKUYG010000115.1 GCA_934702165.1 uncultured Bacteroidales bacterium
CAGCGGTTTCAGGGTACTGGGTTCCGATAAGGACAGCTTCATCCTTATCCCCACAAATAACGATGGAGATTACGGGCCGTTGGGCCAAGCTGTCCTTCCTGCACTTAAAGACAAGTGCGCTGATGGTCAGAGTGCGATCGTAAAGATAAAATTCAACTTCTAGGAATGTTCATCGGAAGGAAGAATCTATTTTTTCTGAGACATTCTGTTGTAGGCGATTACTTAAGTTCAATTTTGGCGATGACATAGTTGTCTTTTTCTGACATGTGTTTCAGTATTTCTTTGTTGCCCACTTTGTCAAGGATCGATTCTTCTAAATGCTCCACTGTGGAGGAATCCAGCAAAACAAAAATGGTCTTCCCAACGGCGAATTTGAAAGATTCTTTTAGAGCCTCGCCGTGTCCGCTGCAGTCGAACCATATCCATTTCCTGTCGTACAGGCCATATATGAATTTTACATCCCCGTTGCTTTGCGTCATGATTTCCACGATTTTTAATTCAGGCGTTTCCATATATCTGTTTATTACGGCAAAGTCTGATTCCAGCAGGACAGCTGCCGCTTTATAGGGATCCCCTGCGGAGAAGAATGTTTTCGGAACAGTATATTTGCCGAAATCAAATCCTATGTGTTCAGACAGTTTCTGATTGTTGTATTGATAAATGACCGGGCTGTAGGAGTCTATCAAGAAAACAGTGTCGCCATCTGAACTGAATCGCGAAACCGATGTGTTGAAAGATAGAACTGATGCCGTTGTGTGCAGGTATTCCTTCTCTCCGCTCCGGCCGCTTACGCTCAGCCTGTCTTTTTTTGTAGGGCTGAAGTCGTGGTAATTCAGAGTGTCGGAGCGGAAGATGTAACATTGTCTGCCCAAAGATGGAATCTTTTTTTCAGAAAGCAATTTCCCGTCAAGACTGAAACATTGCATTTTCTGTGGGGCGGAGAATACATATAAAGAGTCCCCCGCAAGTTCGACGTTTAACAGCGAATTATATTCCCCAGGGCCTCTTCCTTTGCGCCCGATGGCGTTGATGAATGTACCGGATTGATCATAATGATAGATTTTTGAGTTAGGCACATCCAGAACAATGAAACCATCGTCGGTTGGGATGAGATCGGTTTGAGTTCCGAGGAGGTGTGTGTCATCTGTGGACAAAGGAATGAGTTCCAATTCTTTTATGGAATTTGAAAAAGCGGAAATGTCATTCCCGTCCTCAACATGAACCGTATAGGTTGAATTTGAATTGCAGGCTGCTGTGATTATGATAAAAACAGCTATGATATTTTTATTCATGATATGGTTGGGCAAATGAATAATGTTCTTTGTCAAGTTTTCAGTACAAGTCAAAATCTTCATGTGACAGCACACTAATCCTTGATAACCTCAAGGGTATATCTGTCGTTCTCATTCTCAACAGAGTGTCTCAAAAAATAAATTTTCCCATCCGAGGAACATATCGTCCTTACATCCGCAGACCGTTTCTCAGCAGATTTCTTGAGATGCCCCAATTTGGCATCCGTACGGTACAAGTTCATCGTCAAGTTGTCCTCTGTTACTTTCAAACTCTTGTCCAATTCGGCCGTTCCCTCATTAGCCAGAACCATAAAACCCTTACGCCCCACCGACAAAGCAAGCGTATATGAGTTCAGAAACAGATAACGCGCCGCCTTCATGAAATCGCGCCCGATGATCCCGTCATCCCCAATCTTGTCAACCTTGAATGTTTCAGAAGCAATGGTTCCGACTTTGGACACTTCTCCGCCAGACAAAGGCCATCTATAAATGTCCAGCGCATCCTTGGACATAAAATACAGGCAGCCGTCATACACCGACATCGGCGCCGCAGCCTCATTGGAAAGAAGCAGGCAGTGCTCCGGAGTGGGAACAACCAGCGAATCCACGACAGCACAACTCTTCATATCGAAGACATCAACAACATGGCCTGTTCTTTTCCCGGCAGTATAAATGTAAAGCCTCTCCTCATGAGGCAGGAAGTCTTTTATGGCACTGCCGTACTTGTATTCAGCAACGCCATCCCCATTTCTGTCATAAACTACAAAACTGGTTCTTCCGGAATCCCAGACATAGATCTTTTCTCCTACACCACGCACATAACCCAGAGTTTGATATTCATAACTTCCCCTGCCTTTCTTATTGAACGAACTGAGCTGCTGCCCGTCAAAATCATACAGGACAACGTCATCTCCTGCAGCGACCACAAATCCCTTTCCGGCCTCAACACTCAAAGACTTCGGAGCATCCAGCAGCAACAGATTCTCATCCAGGGCGCACACGGCCTCCGACTTGATTTCAGCCGTCACTTGACTGGATGAACCTTTGCATGACACAAAGGAAAGCGCAACGGCAGAAAGCACCGCCCAGCAAACGGCAGATGCCGCGATGATTGTTTTTTTTCATAAATGTCTGATTTAAAGTTTATACATGTTATCCATTTGGAACCCGTAGGGCTCATTTTTATTCTTACATATCGGGAAGCACGAAGTGCAGCAGCTTTCCCAAAGACCAGGTTCTTACGGAATAGCAGCCGTCAAACTAATCGCACAAAGAGCTGTTTTATTTCATCCGCACAATATCTCCATGTTTCGTGAGAATAAACTGAAATGTCACAGACAAAACATCGGACTCCGAAGAATCACCACCACTCAAGCTCATACCTGACCACGACATCATCGCCCACCCCACAGAAATTTGTCCGGCAAAATCCTTAATTTTGCCGTGCCATGCCATAGACGCGGCGCAAAGCCGGGGCAGCAAGCGCCAAGACAACAGACTTGCCGCAAGGCAGAGGGAAAGCATGGCAGAAAGAGAGCAAGCAAGACGACAATGCGGAAATACGTCGCCATAGACCTGAAGTCATTCTTCGCTTCAGTAGAATGTGTGGACAGGGGGCTGGACCCGCTGTCCACCAGGCTTGTCGTCGCCGACGAGTCCCGCACGGACAAGACCATCTGTCTCGCCGTCACCCCTGCCCTCAAAGCCTACGGCATCGGGGGCAGGGCAAGACTTTTCGAAGTCAACCAGAAGCTCAGGGAAGTCTACCGCAGGACCGGAGAAAAAGTTGACTTCATCATCGCCCCGCCGAGGATGCACAGATACATGGAGGTCAGCTCCAAGATCTACAGCATCTACCTCAACCACGTCGCCGCCGAGGATATCTTCCCCTACTCGATCGACGAGATCTTCGCCGACGTCACGGAGTACCTTGATTCATACAAGTGCACCGCCCACGAACTGGCCATGCGCATGGTGCGTGACGTGCTCGCACAGACGGGGATCACCGCCACCGCCGGCATCGGCACCAACCTCTTCCTCGCCAAGGTGGCGATGGACATCGAGGCCAAGCACTCCCCCGCCGACAAAGACGGCGTGAGGATCGCCGAACTGGACGAGATGAGCTTCCGCAGAAAATACTGGAGCCACCGCCCGCTTACCGACTTCTGGCGCATCGGCCCGGGGATCGCAGCCAGGCTCGAACAGAATTTCATGTACACTCTCGGAGACGTGGCGCTGTGCTCCGTCCGCAACGAGGAGATCCTCTACAAACTGTTCGGTGTCAATGCAGAACTGATCATCGACCACGCCTGGGGCTGGGAGCCGTGCACCATAAAAGATGTAAAACAATACCGCCCGTCAGTCAAAAGCATCAGTTCCGGCCAGGTGCTCTCATCCGCATACGACTTCACCAAGGCCCGCGTCGTGGTGCGGGAGATGGCGGACGCCCTCTCGCTGGACCTTGTCTCCAAGCACCTTGTATGCGACCAGATCGTCCTTACGGTGGGCTATGACGTGGAAAACCTCACCGACCCCGACAGGAAAGCCCGCTACCATGGCCCGGTGGACACGGACAGGTACGGCAGGCAGGTTCCCAAATCGGCACACGGCTCGATAAACCTCCAGAGGCAGACATCCTCGGGAGCCGCCATTTCCAAGGCGACCGCCACCCTCTTCGACAGGATAGTGGACAAGGACCTCCTGTTGAGAAGGATGTATGTGGTGGCAAACAACACCGTGGACGAATCCAAAGTCGAAGCCGTCCAGCTCGACCTCTTCGAGGAGAGCAGGACAGAAATTGACGAAAAAGAGCGCAGACGCCAGGAAGCCATCCTGGCAATCAAAAAGAAATTCGGCAAAAACGCCATCCTCAAAGGCCTCAACTTCGAAGAAGGGGCCACGATGATAGAGCGCAACAGCCAGGTGGGAGGCCACAAAGCATGACAGACACGCACAAATACGACGACATCATAGGGATGGAACACCACACCTCCCCACGACACCGCAGGATGAGCATGGCGGACCGCGCGGCGCAGTTCGCACCCTTCGCAGCCCTCACCGGATACGACACCATGGTCGAAGAGACGGTCCGCATCACCGAATCCATACAGGAGCGGAAAGGCCGCCAGGAAGAGGAAGGAGAGTGGTGAGAGCTAACGCTTCAGATGCACAGGCACTCCGAACGTCTCCTTGACCACACCCATCACGAAAGAACTGTTGAGACTCCCGATACAGTCGAGATCCCCCATTATCCTCAGCACGAAACGCTGGTAATCCTTCATGCTGGAGACATACACCTTCATCAGGAAGTCGTAGTCCCCGGAAATGTTGTAGCACTCCGCCACCTCGTCGATCTGCGCCATCGCGTCCATCAGCCGCCTGGCGTTGTCAAATGTGTGCTGCTTGAGCTTTATGTAGCAGAACGCCATGAAAGAGCAGTCCAGTTTTTCAGCATCAAGCACTGCCGCGAATTTCCTGATGTAACCCTGCTCCCGCAGCCTTTTGACCCGCTCGAACACAGGGGTCGGAGACAGGTGCACCTTGGCGGCAATCTCCTTGTTCGTCAAATCGGCATTGTCCTGAAGCAGGCTCAGGATCTCCACATCCTTTTCATCTATCATACAGAAAAATTTTCTGAACAAATACGGCGGGAACCTCACACCACAGAACAATCCACCTGCCGCTACGGCAAATATAGATAAATTTTCCAATTATATGAAAACACTTGGATAATTTATCCTAAAGAATGAACTTTGCATCGAGAAAAACGAGAAATATATGAGCACACAGAAACTCCACCTCGACACGCTGGCCCTCCACGTAGGCCAGGAAACAGCGGACCCGGTATCGGACGCCCGCGCCGTACCCATCTATCAGACAACATCATACGTATTCCATAACAGCCAGCACGCCGCCGACCGCTTCGCCCTCAGAGACCCGGGCAACATCTACGGCAGGCTCACCAACACCACCCAGGACGTGTTCGAGAAGAGGATAGCCGCACTCGAAGGCGGGGTCGCAGCGCTCGCAGTGGCATCAGGAGCCGCAGCCGTCACATACGCCCTCCAGAACGTACTCCAGCAGGGCGACCACATCATAGCCGCCGACAACATGTACGGGGGCTCGTTCAACCTGATCACCCACACCCTGACGACACAGGGGATCTCCAACACCATAGTCAAGGTCAACGACCTCAAAACTCTGGAAGACGCCATCAGGCCCAACACCAAAGTGATCTACGCCGAGACATTCGGCAACCCCAACTCCGACGTGACGGATCTCGACGGCATAGCCGAAGTGGCCCACAGGCACGGGATCGTATTCATCGTCGACAACACCTTCGCCCCGATACTCATAAGGCCGATAAAGCACGGGGCAGACATCGTGGTGCACTCGGCCACCAAGTTCATCGGAGGCCACGGCACCACCCTCGGCGGAGTCATCGTGGACGGGGGCAAGTTCGACTGGAAGAAGAACCCGGACAAATACCCTACCCTCGCCAAGCCGGACCCGAGCTACCACGGAGCTGTGTTCGCCGACGTGGCGGGGCCGGCAGCATTCGTGACGAGGGTGAGGGCCGTGATACTCCGCGACACCGGAGCCTGCATCAGCCCTATCAGCGCATGGCTACTGCTCCAGGGGACCGAGACTCTGCCGCTCCGCATCGAACGCCACGTGCAGAACGCCCTCAAGGTGGTGGAATATCTTGAGCACAATCCCAAGGTGGCCAAAGTCAACCACCCGGCCGTCCCGACACACCCCGACCATGCCCTGTACCAGAAATATTTCCCGAACGGCGGAGGCTCAATCTTCACATTCGAGATAAAAGGAACCCAGCAGGACGCCTGGAAATTCATCGACAGCCTCAAGATCTTCTCCCTGCTTGCCAACGTGGCGGATGTCAAGAGCCTCGTGATCCACCCGGCCACGACCACCCACTCGCAGATGACCCCGGAAGAACTTGAGCAGCAGCACATCACGCCTACAACCATACGACTGTCCATCGGCATCGAGAACATCGATGACATCATCGACGACCTTGACCAGGCTTTCGCAGCGATATAGAAAATGAAACAATACCCTTCACTTGAGATAGTCCCGCCGCTGACAGGGATGACAAAAGCCGAGCTCCTTGCCGACATCAGACCGTTCATCGAGTTCAACCCGCGCCACATAAACGTGACCTGCCACCGGGATGAGGTGGTCTACGAAGAGCAGCCTGACGGCAGCTACAAAAAGCGTCTTGTCCGCCGCCGCGTAAGCGAGACGGCGGTATGCGGAGCCATCCAGTCCGAGTTCAAGGTGGACGTAGTTCCCCACCTTATCTGCGGGGGCCTCACCGCCGAACAGATAGAGTTCCAGCTGCAGGACTTCAAGTTCATGGGGATCACCAACGTGCTGGCGCTGCGCGGCGACTGTCTCACGGGAGAGAAGCGCTTCTCCCCTGTCCCGGGCGGCTACACCCACGCGAGCGAGCTGGTGGGAGCCATCCGCCGCTTCGAGAAGGACAACGATTGTGAAGGCTTTTTCAAAATAGGGGTCGGGGGCTACCCGGAGAAGCATTTCGAGGCACCCAACCTCGATGACGACATAGCCAACCTCAAGCACAAGGTCGATGCCGGCGCAGACTACATCACCACCCAGATGTTCTTCGACAACAAGCTGTTCTACAATTTCGTGGACCGCTGCCGCAACGCTGGCATCAACGTCCCGATCATCCCGGGGC
>CAKUYG010000116.1 GCA_934702165.1 uncultured Bacteroidales bacterium
CCCGCCACCCGTCGGATGGGCACCACTTTCACCACGCCACTCCTCGTATGGACGCCCGCCATTCCCGCCTTCCCGCCGCATCCCAGCCAGCCCATGACGCATCCGATGTTCCACTTTTCAGTGATAGATGAAGGCTTTTCATCATGCTTTCAGTCAACGGCTCTTTTGCGTGCACAAGATTATGCCGATATGACATTACGGGTTATAGTATATTCTGGCATTTCTGCTATAACCCGGCTCGAAAAACGCTTTCGGACGCTGCTTTTTGTTCCGGGTTATAGCGTTTTTCCGGAGTTATGCTCTAACCTGCCGCGGCGCCTCCGTGCCGCGGCGCCTCCGTGCCCCCGTGCCTCCGTGCCTCTGCGCCTCTGTGTGTCCTCTGTGCCTCTGCGCAGCCGCATCGGTCTCTGCGCGGCCACCTCCTGCCCCGACCCCGCCAATTATTTGAAAGAATTGCTTAACTTTGCTTGATTATGATAACACAGGAGCAGATCAAGGATTTGCAGGCCCGGACGGACACGCTCGGGCGCTGCATCGACATAGACGCCAAGCGCAAGGAACTCACTGATAAAGAGGCGCAGACCCAGGCCCCGGACTTCTGGGACGACCCCAAAAAGGCCGAGACTTTCCTCAAGGGGGTGAGCGGCGTCAAATCGTGGGTCACTTCATTTGATGCCGCACGTTCGGCTGTGGACGACCTTGAGGTGCTTCTGGAGCTTGACCCCGAGAGCAAGGAGACGGATGAGGCGTTCGAGCATGCCAAGGCTCTGGTCGAGGATCTCGAAATGCGCAACATGCTCGGTGCGGAGGGGGATTCTCTCGGAGCCGTGCTCACCATCAACTCCGGGGCCGGCGGCACAGAGGCCAACGACTGGAGCGCGATGCTGATGCGCATGTACATGAGATGGGGCGAGCGCAACGGCTACAAGATGACCGTCACCGAAGAGCTCGAAGGTGACGAGACCGGCATCAAGTCCGCCACCATCCAGTTCGAGGGCGACTATGCCTACGGCTATCTCAAGGCTGAGTCCGGGGTGCACCGACTGGTGCGCATATCCCCGTTCAACTCCCAGGGCAAGCGCCAGACCACATTCAGCTCCGTCTTCGTGTATCCCCTTGTGGATGACACCATCAACATCGAGATCAACCCTTCCGACATCGAGTGGGACACTTTCCGCTCCGGCGGCCATGGGGGTCAGAACGTCAACAAGGTCGAGACCGGGGTGCGTGTGCGCCACCTCCCGACCGGCATCACGGTGGAGAACACCGAGACCCGCAGCCAGCAGGACAACCGCCAGCGGGCCCTTCTCATCCTCAAGTCCCGACTCTACGACATAGAATTGAAGAAACGTCAGGAAAAGCAGGCCGAACTTGAGGGACAGAAGAAGAAGATCGAGTGGGGTTCGCAGATCCGCTCCTACGTGCTGCACCCCTACAAGATGGTCAAAGACCTGCGCACCGGCTACGAGACAGCCGATACCCAGGGGGTGCTGGACGGCGACCTCAACGAGTTCATGAAAGTATATCTAATGCAAAACTGATAATATGACAGAGTTCAAGTATGCTCCGATGTTTCAGCTTGGAGAAGACAAGACTGAATACTACCGCATCCCAGGTTCAGAGAAGCTGGTGAGTGTCTCCGACTTCGAGGGACACAAGATTCTGAAGGTCTCAAAGGAGGCCTTGACCCTCATGTCCAACACCGCCTTCCGTGACGTGAGCTTCATGCTGCGCCGCTCGCATAACGCCCAGGTCGCCAAGATCCTCAGTGATCCGGAAGCTTCTGACAACGACAAGTACGTGGCCCTTACCTTCCTGCGCAACGCCGAGATAGCCTGCAAAGGCAAGCTCCCGATCTGCCAAGACACCGGCACCGCCATCATCCACGGGGAGAAGGGTCAGCAGGTTTGGACGGGCTTCTGCGATGAGGAGGCCCTCAGCCTCGGAGTGTTCAAGACCTACACCGAGGAGAACCTGCGCTACTCCCAGAACGCGCCTCTGGACATGTACAACGAGGTCAACACCAAGTGCAACCTCCCTGCCCAGATCGACATCGAGGCCACAGAGGGCGACGAGTACCGCTTCCTTTGCGTGACCAAAGGCGGCGGCTCTGCCAACAAGACCTACCTCTACCAGGAGACCAAGGCCCGCATCCAGAACCCTGGAACACTCGTGCCGTTCCTCGTCGCCAAGATGAAGACCCTCGGTACGGCAGCCTGCCCGCCGTACCACATCGCCATCGTCATCGGCGGTACTTCCGCAGAGCGCAACCTCCTCACAGTCAAGCTTGCATCGACCCACTACTACGACGGACTTCCGACCACGGGGGACGAGACCGGCAGGGCGTTCCGCGACCTCGAACTTGAGAAGCAGCTCCTCGAAGAGGCCCACAAGATCGGGCTCGGTGCTCAGTTCGGGGGCAAGTACTTTGCCCACGACGTCAGGGTGGTGAGACTCCCGCGTCACGGGGCTAGCTGCCCTATCGGACTTGGCGTGAGCTGCTCCGCCGACCGCAACATCAAGACGAAGATCAACTCCGACGGCGTCTGGATCGAGAAGCTTGACGACAAGCCGTACGAGCTCATCCCGGAGAATCTCCGCAACGCTGGCGAGGGCGACGCTGTGAAAATCAACCTCGACTGCCCGATGAAAGAAATCCTCGCGCAGCTCACCAAATACCCTGTCAGCACGCGCCTGAGCCTTAACGGCACCATCATCGTGGCCCGCGACATCGCCCATGCCAAAATCAAGGCCCGTCTCGACGCGGGCGAGGGAATGCCTGAGTATTTCAAGGACCATCCGATCTACTATGCCGGCCCTGCCAAAACTCCTGAGGGCATGCCGTGCGGCTCGCTTGGCCCTACCACCGCCGGCCGTATGGATCCGTATGTAGATGAGTTCCAGGACTATGGCGGAAGCCTTGTGATGCTTGCCAAGGGCAACCGAAGCCAGGCCGTCACCGATGCCTGCAAGAAGCACGGCGGCTTCTACCTCGGTTCCATCGGAGGCCCTGCCGCCATCCTCGCCCAGAACAACATCAAGTCCATCGAGTGCGTGGAGTACCCGGAACTCGGAATGGAGGCGATCTGGAAAATCCGTGTCGAGGACTTCCCTGCCTTCATCCTCGTTGATGACAAGGGCAACGACTTCTTCAAGAAGTTCGGTCTGTGAAAAAAGGGCTTAAAATAGCCCTCTTCTCCGTCCTCGGCTTCCTGGTGCTGCTTTTCGCGGGGCTTCAGATCGCCCTCAATTCGAAGCTGGTCACCGGTGCCGTGGACAAGTTTGCCGAGGAGAATATTGACGGGACTCTCAGGTACTCACGCCTGAGAGTCTCGCTGCTCGGCAGTTTCCCGGGAGTCAGGCTGACTCTCGACAGCCTTTCCGTGACTTATCCCCCGGAGAGGTTCGAATCTTTCTATAAACGCCCTTTCCTTGCCGGCCGCTTTTCCGCGCGCGGACGGGGAGAGGCTGCGGATACCCTGCTGAGGCTTGACCGTCTGTGCGTCAGTATCAACCCGTGGGGGCTTCTGGGCGGAAAGATTGATGTCGGACAGGCCCGCGTGGACGGGCTTTCCGCTTTTGTCCACCGTTTTGACGCCGAGACCTCCAACCTTGACATTCTCAAGTTCATGGCCCCTTCCGATACCGTGTCGGCAGGCGAGGCTTCAGGAAGCACGCCGCTGATTTCCGTGGGGAAACTTTCCCTTGGCGGGAGGACCAGCCTTGTCTACACGGATGCCCCGTCTTCCCTGCGCGCCTGCGTTGATATGGAAGAATTTACTGCCGGGGCCGGGTTCAAGATGTCGCATGGTGAGATGTATCTGCGTGATGCACAGCTTCGTATGGACTCGCTCTCTGTGTACGGCATCGCTTCGGCGGACACGCTCGACCTCGGAGTGGGCAAGTTCGAGGTGAGGGAGGATGATCCGGACAAATTCACCCTTGATTTCTCGGCTCTGGCGCGTCTGGGGACTGCTGCTGCGGGCCGGCTTGAACTTCCGGCTGAGATCAGGGGTTCTGTTCTGTTTTCCAAGCACTCTGACCGCCTGAGCCTTGGCGCGGATGGCTTGACCGCGCAGATTGCCTATCTGCCTCTGAATCTGGAGGGTTCGGCTGAGGTTTACCCGGACAGCGTCGTCATCGATGCTACGGCGGGTCTTGTGGCGTGCAGTGTGGAGAAAGTGCTCCGTGAGTATGCCGACAAGGTTTTGCCGGCGGCGGCCGGCTTCAGCACCGATGCCCTGTTGACAGCTGACATCAGTGCTGACGGGGTCTATTCCCGGGGGAGGATGCCTGCTGTGGGCGCGTGTCTTCGCATACCGGCTTCCGCCACTGTTTATCTTCCTGACAGCCTGCGTCTTGAGCATGCTGTTGACATTGATGCGGACTTGTCTCCGGCAGGTCGCCTGAAAGCTGACATACATCAGCTTGATCTTTCGGTGCCCGGGCTTGACCTGTCTCTCGGGGGAGGGGCTGATGAGCTTCTCGGCAAAGACCCTCTCTTCCGTGTCTCGGCTGACGCGCGGGCTGATGTGGAGAGGCTGCTCTCTCTGTTGCCCGGGAAGGATTCTCTTGATATAGAGCACGCTGAGGGGGATGTGCACCTGACTCTCGATGCACGGGCGCGGCAGTCTGAACTCAAGGATTTCAAATTCGCGCAGACTGACATCAGGGGTGCGCTCGAGAGCCGTCATCTGCACTTGAGGATGCCTTCGGATTCCATCGAGGCCTGCGTATATAATGCCGGGGTACGTCTGGATTCCAAACTTTCAGGCCTTGACCTCAAGGCTGATTTTGACAGTGTGTTCTTCTACAAGGGGGCCGGCCTCACCGCCCGTGTCAGAAAAATTTTCAACGAGGCACACATCTCCAAGGTGGAGCAGGACGGGAGGGTTCTTCCCAGGATCGAGGTCAGCACGGAAGGTGAGAGGGTTTTCTTGAAAACTGGTTCGTCACGTTATGCGGCAAGCGGAGCCAATGTCAGCGCCGCCGTGCAGAAGCTGGCCATCGAGCAGGCGCACCGCCACCGTCACCCGAGGCGCCGTCATGGCGGGGAATTCGATTTTGCGGACATCGACATCTCTCTGGATTCTTCGATGGTGAAGTACTTGAAGAACTGGTCCGCTTCCGGGCACATCAAGGCGGATTCCGGTTTCTTCGCCTCGCCGATGCTGCCGCTGCGTACGCGTCTCACAGCCCTGCATGCTGATTTTGATGATGAAAAGATAGAGATCGATACCATAGGGGTGAAGTGCGGCACTTCGGATGTCAACTTGAGCGGAACCATGTACGGAGTGAAACATTCTCTTATTCACAAGAGCATGATACGCACTAGCCTCAATCTTGACTCAAGGCGCTTGAATGTCAATGAGTTTCTGGCTGCCGTACTCGTGGGGCGCGAGAGTGCCGCCGAGGTGGCCACGGAAGATGAGAATGATGAGAGTTTCGTCACTGACACTCTGGCCGATGCCAGGGTGGATCTGCACAAGTTCCCGATTTTCGTGGTTCCGGCCAATCTTGATGTCAATGTCGGCCTGACTGCCGACCGGGTGGACTTCTCCGACCCGCGCATCGGGCCCGTGTATTCCGGCATCAAGATCAAGGACAGGACGATGCAGCTCACCAGTACCTATATCACCACTGAACTGGGCAAGATCTATCTGGACGCTTTTTATGCCACTCGTTCCAAGCATGACATTTCCGCAGGTGCGAACCTCAACCTTTCGCAGATGTCGGCCGGTGAGATCATCCGGCTGCTTCCGGCTGTGGATTCGCTGATGCCTGTGCTCAAGGCTTTCGACGGCAAACTGAGCTGCGACATTTCGGCCACGGCCCAGATAGACACCAACCGCAATGTCATAATCCCTACCCTCGACGGGCTTGTCCGTCTGTCCGGCAAGGATCTTCGCGTGACCAATACGGGACAGTTCGGCAAGGTGGCTAACCTGCTCCTTTTCAAGAAGAAGGAGACTCTGGACATCGACAATATGAATGTGGATGCCCTGATTCACGACAGCCGGATAGAGGTTTTCCCTTTCGTGCTCGGGGCGGACAAATACCGTTTCGCTCTGCGCGGGACGCAGGGCTTCGACCGGAGCATGTTCTATCACCTCTCTGTGCTCAAGGCCCCGTTCCCTATATTGTTCGGCATCAACATATACGGCACGGCGGGGCATACCAAAGTCTCTTTGGGCAAACCGAAATACCATGATGGCACGGTTCCGGTGTTCACCCGTCAGCTTGACACTGTCCAGATCAACCTTGCCAAGTCCATCAGGGATATTTTCGACAGGGGAGTGGAGTCTGTCATGCGGCACAACGAGAGCGCGGTCGGCACCTTGGATCTTCGCAGTCTTGTGGAGGATCCTCTTCAGGCCTCGCAAGAGGGCCTGGACGATGCCACCATGCAGAGGTATGCCGAGATGGCTGACGAGTTCGCCGTGCAGCAGGAGGTCCAGGAGCAGCAGGATGCGCTTGACGCCGAGGTGTCAGAGGCCCTTGATTCGTCTGCAGGTGACATGTCGCGTATGATGAACGAGTACGAAGAGTCCATCAAGGATCGGCGATTCGACCGCTGGCTGCGCAAGGTACGGAAGAAATAGGCTTTTATCCCATCACAGTGTCCAGCAGCATCATGAGGGCGAAGCCGATGGCGAATCCTATTGTTCCCAGGTTGGAGTGTTCCCCTTCTGCCGTCTCCGGGATGAGTTCCTCGACAACTACATAGAGCATGGCACCTGCGGCGAACGCCAGAAGATAAGGTACCATGGCCGTGACTGATGAGGCCAACGCGAGGACGAGTGCTCCACCTATCGGTTCCACTATGCCGCTCATAGCCCCCAACATGAATGACTTGGCTTTGCTGTTGCCTGCCGCGAGCATGGGCATGGAGATTATCGCCCCTTCCGGGATGTTCTGTATGGCTATGCCTATTGAGAGTGTTATGGTGTCGGAGATTCCTGCGGCCATTCCCTCAGGCAGATTGTGGATCGTCAC
>CAKUYG010000117.1 GCA_934702165.1 uncultured Bacteroidales bacterium
GATCTGGCTGCTGTTCTTGCTTATGTTCTCGATGGCATAGTTGGCCGTCGTGATGGTGAAGTAGCAGTCTTCCCAGACACTGTTACCGGCAAATGAGTTGGACGGATCCACATCGAACCTCATCAGAGTAAGTGCATTGCCGGACCATTTTACGCCGTCGGAACGTGAGTTCCCGATCTCGGTGTCATCAGACATGTTGTCTCCGACATGGATATAGTGATATGTGCCCATGGCTCCGCTTCTTCTCAAGGTGCCGTAGAGTCCCATGAGAGCGGTATTGGCGTCATTTTCGTTCTGGTAGTAGTTTTCTACCGCCAGATTGACCAGAGGCTTCTTTTCGAGCAGGTCGGAGCATGAAGAAAGCGTGAGTGCTCCTGCGGCTGCGAGTATGATCAGAGATTTATATGTTTTCATTTCCAGTTCTTTTTAAAGCTTGACATTCAATCCGATGACAAAAGTGCGAGGCTGCGGATACTGGCCGCGGTCTACTCCGATGCTAGGGAGTTCAGGGTCAACTCCTGAGTATTTTGTCAGGGTAAGGAGGTTGTCCGCAGAGACGTAGAGTCTCATGCCAGGGAATTTCTTGCCGAAATCGAAGTTGTAACCCAGCTGGAGGGTCTTGAGACGGAAGTATGAGCCGTCTTCGATGTACATCGTGGAAGGAGACCAGTTGCGGTTGTTCCTTGCGGTTCCGCCGCCTGCGTCTGCAAGCATTATAGGGGTGGTGTTGGAGGTTCCTTCACCGTCCCATGCTGACATGTAAGTATTGGCGAGCACATTCTGGCGTCCGTCGAATTTGTTGAAATAGAACTTTGACGCGTTGAAAATGTCGTTGCCCACTGTGCCCTGGAACAGCATGGAGAGATCGAAATTCTTCCATGAGGCATTGAAAGAGAGACCGAATGTTGCGGCCGGGTTAGGGTCACCGATGCGGACATAGTCGCTTTTGTCGATTGCACCGTCTCCATTGATGTCACGGAAGATGGAGTCTCCAGGTTTGGCATCCGGCATGATCATCTTGCCCTCAGAGTTCTTGTAGTTGTTGATCTGCTCCTGGTTCTGGAAGATTCCGAGGAATTCATAGCCATAGAACTGTCCGTAAGGGAGACCCACGTAAGAGCGGACTATGTTTGAGAACTGGGATGAGAAGTCCATGAGGGCGTTGTCATATGCGAAGCCGCTCTGAAGAACGCCAGAAGAACCGAGATCCTTGACATTGTTCCTGACGAAAGAGGCATTGGCGTCGATGCTGTAGGAGAAGTCGCCAAGGTCGTCTTTCCATCCGAGTACGATCTCGACACCTTTATTCTCGATGCCTCCTACATTGCGGACGAATGATCCGGTTCCTGAGGTTCTAGGGACTGTTTCGTAAAGGAGAATGTTGTCAGTGGTGCGGATGTATGCGTCTACGGATGCGGTGAGCTTGCTGTTGATGAAAGCGAAGTCAATACCGATGTTGGACTGTTCTGAAGTCTCCCACTGGAGATCGCGGTTGCCAAGGCCTGAAGGAGTGGAGCCGTTGGCGCGGTGTTTGTCGTCGCCGAGATTGTAATATCTCTCCTGAACGATGTTGGTCTGGTAAGGGTAGGATGAACCTATACGCTCGTTTCCGATCTGTCCCCAGCCGAGACGCAGTTTGGCGGAGTTGAACCACTCAGGTGCGTGCTCCTTGAAGAGAGGCTCTTCGGAAACCTTCCATGCAAACGCTCCTGAAGGGAAATATCCCCATTTCTTTGAGTCAACGAAACGTGAGGAACCGTCAGCACGGAATGAGGCGGTAAAGAGGTAACGGTCAAGAAGGTTATAGTTTACACGTCCGAGGTATGAGAGCATGCCGAGGGCGGAAGCACTGCCTCCGAGGTAAGGTGATGTATCGGAAGCGGCATCAAAGTAACGGAACTGCTCGGCTTCACTAGGAAGGTTCTTCTTGTTTCCGGAATACCACTCGTAGTAGTAGTCGCGGGCAGACATGGCAGCCATGACGGAGATGTCATGCACTCCAACTTTCTTGCTGTAGGTCAGCATGTTCTCCCATGTCCAGTCTGTCGAGAAACTGGTTGTGCGGCTGGTCGCGGTGTTGCCGCTTGCGATGTTTGAGGTCTCGAAGTAGATCGGGGTGAAGTTGGAATTGAGGTCGATGTTGTACTTGTACCCGAATCTTGATGTGAAGACGAAATCCTTGAGGAACTTGACGTCTGCACTGAAGTTGCCTACGAGGAAGTTGCGCTTGTTGATGGCATAGTTGCGTGAGATGGCGCCGGCAGGGTTGGCCATACGCATGGCCGTGATACCGGAGTAATAGTTTGTCACATCATCCCATACCGGCACGTCCGGAGGTGCGATGAGGGAGAAGAGGAAGATGGAATTGTTGTTTGTTCCGTCTGCTCCGAGAGGGTTGGCCTTTGAGAAAGTGCCGTTGAGCGATGCTCTGAAAGTGAGGAAGCTGAGAGGCTTGTATTCAGAGTTTGAACTGAGGGTGAAGCGGTCGAAATTGGTGGACTTCACTGTTCCCTGGCGGCTGAAGTAGCCTGCGCTGAACATGGTCTTTGTCTTTTCTGTGCCGGCAGAGAGCCTTATGGAGTAGTTCTGATACTTGCCGGTGCGCATGGTCTCATTGAACCAGTCGGTGGTCTGGGTTGCACCAGGATTGGTGTATTTCGGGTCGCGGCCTGTGTTGGCCAGGGCCTTGTTTGTCATCTCGGCGTACTGAGGTCCGGAGAGCATTTCCGGCTTGCGAGGTGTCATCTGGATACCGTACTCTATCTTGATGTCGGTCTTGGTGGCACCTTTCTCGGCCTGCTTGGTGGTTACCATCACGACACCGTTGGCTCCGCGTGATCCGTAGATGGCGCAGGCGGAGGCGTCCTTGAGAATTTCGATGGATGCAATGTCGTTAGGACTCAGATAGTTGATGTCGGTCATAGGGAAACCGTCCACCACGAAGAGAGGGTCTGAACCGTTAGGTGAGCCTGTGCCACGGATCTTGATCTCGGCTACGGCGTCAGGGGAACCGCCTGCAGTCACGATCTGTACACCTGCGGCACGTCCCTGAAGGGCCTCTATGGCATCGCCGGAAGAGATTTTTTCGATTGACTCACCGCTGACGGACGCTACGGAACCGGTAACATCGCTCTTTTTGACGGTACCATAGCCGATGACCACGAGCTCTTCGAGCAGGTTCTGGTCTTCTTTGAGGGTGACATTGACAGTTTCGCTGGAGCCGACCTTGACTTCAACGGTCTGGTAGCCCATGAAAGAGAATTCAAGGATGGCTCCTACGGGAACATCCGGAAGGTTGAAGGAGCCGTCCTGATTGGTCATCATACCTGTGGTGGTGCCCTTGATCAAGACATTGACACCTGCCATAGGTCCGACGGCGTCCTTCACAACGCCCTTGACAGCGTGTGAATTCTGTTGCGTCAGAGCGTAAGCCGTGCTTTCCGCGTGGGCGGTTCCGGCACAGATCGACGTCATCAGCACAGCAGCAAACAGCATTCTGATCTGATTCTTCATTTTGAGGATCTTTTAGTGTTGGTTAATTTAAATGTGTTATTTGGTCGAGTTTCTGAAATACCTTGTCCAAAGACTCGACTGATTCATTTCGAGTGATTCGCTGAAGCAGCGGTGTGCATCGGTTTTGTTTCCGTGCGCAAGGTCTACAAGTCCCTGAAGATAGAGGTTGCGTGCCTTGATGGTGTCGCTTGAACCGTCCTCGCCGAACTTTGAGTAGATGTCAACGACTGTGGTTGTCACTTCTTTCTGCTTGTCGACGTAGTCCTGAATCTTCTTTATAGCGGCATCGGCTTCTGCTTCATGTCCGAGTTCCTTTTGGGACATAGCCACAAAATACATGCTTTCGTCTGCGTATTCCCCTCTGCTTTCGCCTGTAGTCAGTATGCACTTTTCAAAGGCTTCGCGTGCTTTCTCAGTCTCTCCAAGTGCCTTGTATGCGAGTCCCTGATGATAGGCGACCTTGGCTACGAGAGGTCCGGTCGAAAGCTCGTTGGTCTCAAGATTGCGCGGGAAGGTGCCTGCTGCGAGGAAGCTTTCGAGGGCTTTGCGGTTGCGGTGGCGTGAGAGCAGCGAGAGGCCGTAGAGGAGATTGGCATCCACGAACTGGGTGTAGACGGTGGAGCCTCCCTCCCATACCCGGAAGTGTCTGGTTTCCAGAATGTCCAGAGCCTTGCGGTATTTGCCGTTCTCAGTGAGGAGGTGGACGTAGCGGGATGTGGCATCATCAGACTTTTCGATGGTCTTGCGGTACTTATCCATGCGGGCGAGCCTCTTCTCTGAAGGAACCTTGAGCGCGGCCTCCACGTCCTCGAGCTCCTGGAAGAAGATAGGATTGGAGCTGTCGGCCTTGATGGCCATGGCATAGTAGTCGGCCGCGAGCGCCTTGTCCTTGAGGTACTTGTCTGCTGAATGGCCGAGGTTGCGGAACACCATGCCGTAGCTGCTGTTGAGTTCAGTGGATGACTGCCAGGCGGCGATGGCCTCGTCCTTGCGGTCCAGGTAGTAGAGCAGGTTGCCCAGATAGTAGTATGCCTTCCAGTCTGAAGGGTTCTTCTTCACAGCGTCCTGAAGCATCTCAAGCTCTTCTGTGCGGAACGGGAAGCAGTAGTCCGGAGACATGGCGGCAGCCTTGCCATAATAGTCCATGGCTTTTGCCTCATCTCCCGCCTGAGAACTGTACCAGCCGGCCATGTAGTTGAGAAGAGGTGATACCGTGAACGGTTCAACCGCATTCTTCTGCATAGGGGTGGAGGAGTACGGCGTGCCGTTCTCCATTGCGAAGTCGAGGAAGTCAACAGCGTCCTTCCATGCTCCGATGGCGTTGTAGAAAGTAGTTACTTCCAACACTTCCTGGAGAGGAATGCCCATGTGGGCGATGGCGCGGCTTGCAGCGGCCTTGTCTCCCTGAATTCTGGCTTTCTCGATGATGCTTAGGAAGTCCACAGGGTCGGAGACGATGTTCTCGTCGAGCAGGGCTACGGCTTCTGATTTCTTTCCCATGGTGCTGAGGAAGTGGGCCTTGACGAATTTGCTCTGGGTGCTCTTGCCGCTCAGGGCGATGGATTCGTCAATGGCTTCGAGGGCATCCTTAATCTTGCCCTGCTTCCAATACATCTCTGCTATATAAAGGTAGGATGCTGACTGGAATCCAGGATACCATGTGGATTTCCAGAAGTAGCTCTCTGCCTCTGAGGTCTTGCCGAGGGCCCGTGCCACGACTCCGGAGTAGTAGAACATCTCCCCGTCTTTAGGGTTGGTGTGGTAGATTACTCCGGTCTTGTCGATCTCAGGCATATAGTGAAGGCCGGTGAGTCTCTTGTAGGCGCGGTTGAGGTATTTCTCAGCCACGGTCCATTCGGCGCGTTTTGCGTAGTAGATGCCGAGGTTGACATTTACGCGGGAGTCGAGGGAGTCGCGGCGCAGTGCTTCCTCGTAGTATGGGAGAGGGTCGAGACGGCCGTTGTGGAACTCCTCCAGCCTCTGTCCGGCAAGGAGCAATTCCTCTACAGAATCGTATTCCGAAGGATTCTTCGGTCGGTCTGCAGGATGCGGCCTGGTGTATTCTTCCTTCTCCTGAGGTGACCAGCTGACCAGTTCCACACCGTCGCTGTCGTACAGGCCGGCGAAGAACTCGCTGTCCTTGAGTGTGGAAGGTACGGTGATGTTCTTGATGTAAGGGGTGTCAGGGTCGATTGTGAGCGTCTCTTCCGAGAGAGTCTTGCCGGCGGCCTTGATAATGACCTTGGCGTTTTTGTAGAGGGCGGTGGAGTTGAATCCGACCGCGAAGCTCTCAGGGGAAGTGCGCTCGATGTTGACGGCCCCTTCGAGGGTGACGTTCTTGGCTCCGCCTATGCCCTTGATCGGATACCAATACTGCTTCGTCACCCTCACTTCGTTGGGACCTATCCAGCTGTAGTCTGGCTGGTTGTCGGAGTATCCTCCAACCATGAGCTCGAGGTAGGCTCCATCTTCTTCTGTAAGCATTTCGTTCCATACACTCTCGGTGCCCCAGAGATAAAATTTCTTGCCCGGGACGAGGTGGTGGTTGGCCCAGTGGGCTGTGCCGGCGTTCTTGCCGAAATCATAGCCTACAAGATAGTCCTGGGAGTAGTTCACGGCAAAAGTGGAGTTGGCATACTTGAAATTCTTCCACCAGCTGTTGTCATCTGTCTCGGAGTTGCCCCAAATCCGCGTATGCGGCCAGTCGGTGTACTGCACCTTGCTATGTGTTGTACCATAGATGGTTTGTGGTGGGAACTGCACCTGATAGTTCTCGTCACAGTGCACGGAAACGTTTGCCCAGTAGAGAAAGCTCTGCATCAGAGGTGTACGGTTCTGCATCTTGAAAGTCGCTTCCACATAGGATTTGCCCGGGAACATGGTCAGCCCTATGGTCCACTTGAGCCTCTGGCGGAGTTCGGTCTCGCCGATCCAGATGGTCTTGCTTCCGTCTTCGTTTTCTGTGATCTCATAACCCGCGTTGAGGGTGGACGATGCGCGGTGGTGATGAGGGATGTTCCACTCCACGCCGCCTGAGATCCAGGATCCGATCATGCCGATGAGGGCCGGGCGGATCACGTGCTGGCGGTAGAAGAAGTTGTAGCCGGTCTGCTTGTCTTCGGCTTGGAAGATCCTGCCCCCTATTTCGGGAAGTACACCTATCTTGGTGTATTCGTTCTCGATGGTTAAGTATTTGTAATCCCTGTCAACACGCTCATCAGTGAGGTTGTCGTACATCGGGTAGGGATAGACATGGCCGGCGGCACCTTGATATGTCCTTCCGTTGAAGAAGTACGGGTACAAATCAGGATTGCCCACGAGATAGGTCGGGATGGTCTCGGTGGTCTCCTTGATGGTGACTTTGTCC
>CAKUYG010000118.1 GCA_934702165.1 uncultured Bacteroidales bacterium
GTCCCGATCATCCCGGGGCTGAAGCCCATCTCCACCCCGAGACAGGTGAAACTCCTCCCGGAATCGTTCTCCATAGACATCCCGCACGCACTCACGAGCGAAATCGCAGCACACCAGGACGACAGGGAGGCCGTATACCGGATAGGCCAGGAATGGGCCACGGCCCAGTGCAAAGACCTTCTCGCCCACGGAGTACCGGGAGTGCACTTCTACACCATGGGCAAGTCAGCCAACGTCATCGGAATCCTCCGGGAATGTTTTTAGACGACACAAGATGCAAGATATAAAGGCAGAACTTTCGAAACGCATACTCATACTCGACGGAGCGATGGGAACAATGCTCCAGCGCGAAGGCCTCCAGGGCAACAGTGAATCATTCAACCTCACAGCCCCGGAAGCCATCCGTCGTATCCACTCGGCATACATCGGGGCAGGAGCCGACATAATCACCACCAACTCATTCAGCGCAAACAGCATATCCCAATCCGAATACGGGCTCTCCGACAGAGCCGGACAGATGGCCGAGGCTGCATCGCGCATAGCAAGACAGGCAGCCGATGAAGCGCCGCGCAAAGTATGGGTCGCCGGGAGTGTCGGCCCGACCAGCAAATCGCTGTCCCTTGCCCAGGACATGTCCGATCCGGTTTTCAGACCTTATTCGTTTGATGAGATGGCTGCGGCATTCGAGGCGCAGATGAGAGGACTGATCAACGGCGGAGCCGATCTGCTCCTGTTTGAGACCTGCTTCGATGCGCTCAACACAAAAGCCGCGATGTACGCGCTCAGCCACATCCCCGAAGCCGCAGGAGTGCCCGTCATGGTTTCAGCCTCGATGAGCGACAGAAGCGGGCGTACGCTCACAGGACAGACGATGGAGGCGTTCTACCGCTCCATACAGCACTGCTCCCCGCTTTCCTTCGGGCTCAACTGCTCGCTCGGGGCAGAGGACATGGTTCCCCTGATAGCCGATGTCGCCTCATGGGCGGACTGCGCCGTCAGCTGTTATCCCAACGCCGGGCTGCCCAACGAGATGGGCGAATATGACGAGACCCCCACCCAAATGGCCGCAGCGTTGAGCAAGATGGCCTTGGCAGGGTCCGTCAATATCGTGGGAGGCTGCTGCGGCACCACCCCCGACCACATAAAGGCCATAGTGGAGGCTGTACGCGGGATTTCCCCAAGACACATACCACAACCCGACAATACCTTGCACGTCAGCGGCCTGGAGAGTGTCGCAATCGACAGAAAGCGCAATTTCACCAATGTCGGCGAGAGGACCAATGTGGCCGGCTCGCGCAAGTTCGCCAAGCTCATCGCCGCCGGGAACTACGAGGAGGGGCTCCGGATCGCGGCCCAGCAGATCGAGAACGGGGCGGACATTATTGACATCAACATGGATGACGCGATGCTGGATTCCCGTATGGAGATGGAAAAATTCCTCCGATACGTCGCCAACGACCCGGCAGTCGCCAAAGCCGCCATCATGATCGATTCCTCGCACTGGGAGACTCTGGTCACGGGACTGAAAAACGCCCAGGGCAAAAGCATCGTCAACTCCATATCTCTCAAGGAGGGAGAAGATGTCTTTCTCGACAAGGCCCGGGAGATCAAAGCCCTGGGTGCGGCGGTGATCGTGATCGCATTCGACGAGAAGGGACAGGCCACCAGCTATGAGAGGAAAGTGGAGATCTGCAGCAGGGCCTATTCACTGTTGACCGGCAGGGCCGGGTTCAAGCCGTCTGACATCATTTTCGATGTGAACGTTCTCCCTGTGGGCACCGGCATCCCCGAGCACGCGCGCTACGGGGTGGATTTCATCGAGGCGGTGAGATGGATAAAGGCCAACCTGCCCGGTTGCCGCACCTCGGGAGGCATCTCCAACCTTTCGTTCTCGTTCAGGGGCAACAATGAGGTGCGGGAGGCCATGCACTCGGTTTTTCTCTACCATGCCATCGCGGCCGGGCTGGACATGGGGATTGTCAATCCCGGGATGCTCAAAGTGTACGATGAGATCGAACCGGAGCTGCTGCGCTGCGTGGAGGATGTGATCCTGGACAGCGACCCAGGAGCCACGGAGAAGTTGATCGGCCTGGCTTCCAAGATACTTGAGACCAAGGCTTCCGGCACCGGCGTCCCGGCACCGGATCCGGTATCTGTTGGAGCTGCCTCAACACCGGAGGAAAGGCTCATCCGGGCGCTGGTGAAGGGCGACTCTTCCGGACTGGAAAGGGATATCGAGGAGTGCCTCGGAAGATACGACAAGCCCGTGCAGATCATAGATGGGCCGCTGATGAGCGGAATGGCCAAGGTCGGAGAGCTGTTCGGCGAGGGGAAGATGTTCCTGCCGCAGGTAGTCAAGTCCGCCAAGACCATGAAAAACGCCGTGGCGCTGCTCCAGCCCTATATCGGAGAAAGTTCCGGCGGATCTGAAGCGAAGAAGCCTAAGATCGTTTTCGCCACGGTCAAGGGGGACGTGCACGACATCGGCAAGAACATAACGGGAATCGTCATGAACTGCAACGGCTTCGAAGTCATCGACCTCGGGGTCATGGTGCCAAAGGAGGAGATCCTCGGGAAAGCCGTCGAGACCTCGGCCGACCTTATCGGGGTCAGCGGTCTCATCACCCCGTCGCTCCATCAGATGGAGGAAATCTGCAAGGAGATGAGTTCAAGAGGGATGAGCACTCCCCTGCTCGTGGGCGGAGCCGCCGCCTCGGCCCTGCACACAGCGGTGAAGCTCGCTCCTCTCTACGGCCACGTGTTCTATGCCCAGGACGCATCCGCAAGCGCGGTCCTGGCAAACCAGCTGGTGACAGACAGGGAGGGCACCGAAAGAGCCGAGCATCAGAAGCAAGAGCAGTTGCGTGAGCTTTATGAGCAGTCCTCGCGGCGCAAAGCCGGGCAGACGGCTGACGCGGAGCCGTTCCCGGCAGACAGTTTCATACACGGGCAGCCTTTTAAGGACATCGTGGCCAGACGGCTGAGCATCGATGAAGTGGAGCCGTTCTTTGACTGGACACTTTTCGCTGCGATCTGGGGGATAAAGAGCGGTACCGGACAGGAGGAACTCAGAGAGTTGCGCTCCGATGCGCTCGTGGAGCTCCGGAGACTGAAAGCAGAGGATGCCTGCAGGATAACTCTCTGCGCAAGGTTCTTCTCCTGCCATAGCGAGGGCGATGACATAGCCTCCCGGGACTTCAGGCTTCCTATGTTCCGCCAGGAAGGCGGGCGCTCCCTCGCTGACTTTGTCGCGCCGGAGAGGTACGGATTCGACTCCCCCATGGGCATGTTCGCCCTGAGCGTACACACCACGCAGCATCCGGGAGACTGCGGCTGCCCCTCCTGCAGCACGGAGTACGGTCCGCTGCTTGCACGGGCTGTACGGCTGACGCTGGCCGAGGCGGCATCGGAGTGGCTGAGTGCACATATCCGGGAGGAGCTGCCGGAGGGTTTCGGCGGGGCGAAAATCATCCGGCCTGCACCGGGCTATTCAAGCTGCCCCGACCACAGCCTGAAAAGGGACATCCTGAGGCTCCTCCCCGGCTCCGGGGAACTCGGAATCACGCTGCTTGACAGCTGCGCCATGATTCCGGACGCCAGCATCTGCGGCCTTGTGTTCATCCACCCGGACGCAAGCTATCCAGAAATCCGCCGCGCCAGCCGGACTACGATAGACGACTACGCTGCCCGCCGCGGCATGACCGGGCCAGACAAGGCCCGCTTTCTGGGGCATCTTCTGTAGGCAAGGGCTTCCGCTGCCACCTCGCCGCGTGTTTCCGATTTTTCGCTATATTCGAAGTGGGACATCATTTGACTACAGCTATGGGGGAGAAAAGAATAAAGTACCCGATAGGGATACAGACATTCAGGGAGATTGTCGAGGGAGGACATCTCTATATCAGCCTCCCGTACAGCAGAAGGGCATTTTCTGTACCGCGCAGCATCACGCATCAGTTACCGGTGGCCACATAGGCATTGATGATGACCCGCCTGGACGTCAGGGATCCATCATATTACTGTTGGATCAACCATCTCCATATTCATCTTCAATGGTCTTTCTTCGTCATAGGTGATGTTCTGCTCTGCAGCAGAAAATAAGACGCGACCCTACGAGGCGCATACCATCCACAAAAATCCTACTTCGTATCCGGCACGGAAGAGTCCTGGCCCGGAAGACCGCCCATCTTCGCGCGGCGCTCAGGAGTCACGAGCACCGGGCGGTTCTGCTCATCATGGATCGGGAGGCCGTAGCGGTCGGATAGCACGCTCTTTATCCTCAGAGAATCCACCGGTATGCCCAGCGGCCTCACTCCGCGCGGCAGCGGCATCCCCGAGAAAGTCTGGAAATACCCCACGCAGGCGTCCCGCCACCACTCGGCGTCGTTTTTCTGGATATCAAGCTTTTTGCTGACCTCGGCAAATATGGCCGGGCTGACATACTTCTCAAGCCCCTTCCAGGTCCTCTGATAAGACTCCACGGAGGATATGCCCCTGTCGTAGTGCAGGCACAGCTCATCCCAAAGGCTGCGCCCGCTGGACATCTTATGATTCCAAGGGACATGGTGAAACCACAGCAGGAGCTTCTCCGGGCATGTCTCCAGAGAATTGAGCATGGACGCCAGGGGCTCGTTGTACTGGTCAACATTGTCAGACCCGGCGCGTGTCCTGTCGAAGCCCACGCCGTCAGGCCCGGCCTTATGATAATAGACGCAGGACCAGTCCGGGCGTATGCTCTTCTCCCAAGGGCCAGGGCCATAATGGGAGCCGGCGAAGATGTGGTGAAGACCGAGAGGCATCGAATAATCGACGGCTGTCTCGCGTGAACCCATCATGATGTCCTTAACCGGAGAGAGGAACTTTTCATAGAACGCCCCGGCGCTCATCCCCGAAGGGCAGTTGAAAGTCTGCCGCACCCACTCGTCGGCTATACTGTCAGAACTCAGTTCCGGATCCCAGGCCAGACGTCCGAATGCGTACCAGTTGGCCTGGGCGAAAATATACCCGCAGAAATTCTTGTCACGCCCTGTATTGGCCACTCCCGCAACAGCCTTCACCCGCCTTGCCACAGAAGAACCGGGGCCGTCGGCATAAGTATCGCTGTCAAGACACTCCTCAAATGTAGGGGCCAGATATACAAGATGGTTGGAGAAACCGAGATATTCCTGAGTGATCTGGAACTCCACCATCATGGCGGTCTTCTCCATCTTCCCGAAGAGCGGGCTGAAAGGTTCGCGAGGCTGGAAATCCACCGGGCCGTTCTTGACCTGGATTATCACGTTGTCCGCGAACTTGCCGTCAAGCGGCATGAATTCCTCCACGGCCTGGTTGGCCCTGTCCGGGCTCGTAGGGCTGTAGACGAATGCCCTCCACATCACTATCCCCCCGTGCGGCTCCAGCGCCTCTGCCAGCATATTGGCCCCGTCGGCATGCGTGCGCCCGTAGTCCTGAGGCCCTGCCTGGCCCTCGGAGTTGGCTTTCACCAGGAAGCCGCCGAAATCCGGAATCGCGGCATAGATCTCATCCGCTTTGGCCTTCCACCACGCACGCACCGCCGGGTCGAGCGGGTCCGCCGACTTCAGGCCGTCGAGGCTCATAGGAGAGGTCCATTTGATCGAAAGATATGTCCGTATGCCGTACTGCCGGAGTATGTCGGCTATCTGTGCCACCCGCGCGATATGTTCAGCATCAAGTATCAACGGATTGGAATTGACGTTGTTGAGCACGGAGCCGTTGATGCCCACGGACGCGCAGAGCTCCCCGTAATGGCGGATGCGCTCCACAGGAATCCGCGGAGAAGTCCACTCCCACATGGACAGACCTGCATATCCCCTCTCCACGGTATCGTCAAGGTTGTCCCAATGGTTGAGTATGCGCAGATCATAGTACGGCTTCTGCCGCATGTCCACCCCTTGGCCGGCCTCTCCCGTCACCTCAGAGCGCTGAAGGGCGTAGGTCCCATACATGATCGCTGCGGAAGAGCCGCCGTCTATGTGACGCACTCCGTCCTTGTCATATATATGGAATTCTTCCCTCCCAAGCGTGGAGTCTATGCCAGTCCGGACAGAGCCAAGGACTTCATCGTAGCTGCGGCCATTGGCCAGCCATAGTTCGGAACCGTCCTGCGTACTCGGAGCAGGCGCATTGCATGCCGCCAGCATCAGGAGCATGGCCGCCGCAGAAAGTTTAATAAGGTGCTTCATCCAGTGTTCAGTTAGCCCGGACAAGTTACGAATAATAGGGACAATGCGCAAGT
Organism: uncultured Bacteroidales bacterium; assembly: GCA_934702165.1. Classification (GTDB taxonomy): domain Bacteria; phylum Bacteroidota; class Bacteroidia; order Bacteroidales; family UBA932; genus Cryptobacteroides. The sequence continues at coordinate 6,254 of CAKUYG010000118.1, forward strand.
TTTTGATTACATTTGCCCCAAGTTTCATTTCAACAATCAGCATGAACTGGTTAATCAACATATTCACTGAGCAGACCTACACCCAGGCGATACTCGTACTCTCGCTGATATGCGTCGTGGGGCTGCTCTGCAACAAACTGCAATTCAAGGGCATCAGCCTCGGCGTGACTTTCGTGTTCTTCGCCGGCATCCTGGCCGGCCACTTCGGCCTGAGCATAGACCCGAGAATGCTCGCCCTGGCACAGAACTTCGGCCTGGTGCTGTTTGTCTACACTCTCGGGCTCCAGGTCGGCCCGAGCTTCTTCCCGTCCCTAAAAAAGGGCGGCATCAGGCTCAACATCCTGGCATTCGCCGTGCTTCTCTCAGGCACGCTCCTGACCGTATTGATAAGCCGTCTGACAGGCATCGGAATGCCGGTCGCCACGGGGCTGCTCACCGGAGCCGCCACCAACACCCCGATGCTCGGTGCAGCCCAGCAGACCCTTCTCCAGATGGACCCGTCCCTCACTGCCACCTCCAACACCATGGCCACAGCCTGCGCCGTGGGCTACCCTTTCGGGGTGATAGGTGTGATCCTGTGTGTGGTGATACTCAAGGCCCTC
>CAKUYG010000119.1 GCA_934702165.1 uncultured Bacteroidales bacterium
GAGAAATTCATCATATACATAAAAAATGGTGTATATGATGAGGAGAAACTCATCATCCCCGAAGGAAAGACCAATCTCTTCTTTGTCGGGGAGAGCCGGGAGGGGACGATAATCAGTTACCACATGTATGACGGCAACAGCCCTCAGACAGGCAATAAACTTCCTGCGGACGTATGGCCGAAGTGGAGCGGAAACGCCATGCTGGTGCGGACCTCCGCAACCCTGACAATCATGGGTGAGGGCTGCTCTTTTGAGAACCTCACGATCCGCAATACGGCGGGACCGGTCGGTCAGGCACTGGCAATCACCGTCTGCGCAGACAGGACAAGTTTCCGCAACTGCATAATCTCCAGCTATCAGGATACGATATATCTTTGGACTTCGGGGAAGCGCAGTTATTTTGAGAACTGTCTGGTCATCGGGCGCACTGACTATATATATGGCGGTGGAATCGGTTATTTTGAGGGCTGCGAGATCCGCAGCTGGGGCGGTGGCTGGATTACTGCTCCATCTACTCCGAAAGACCAGCAGTATGGCTTCGTCTTCAATCACTGCAAGTTCACCTATAGCGACAAGAGCCCGCGTCAGGGTGATGACGGGCACAGCATAGCCATCGGCCGGCCTTGGCACAATTATCCGAAGGTGGCGATTCTCAACAGCGACTATTGCGATGAGATGGACCCTCTCGGATGGCCTACCGTGTGGGGGATGCCGTATGCCGCCACAAGTCCGGATCTCCACCTGTATGAGTACGGCAACACTGGCATGCGGGCGGACATGAGCACGCGTTCAAAGTGGCCGGGACTCCGGGCCATGACAGCAGAGGAAGCAGCCGATTATACCGTCGAGAAGGTGTTCGGCGCGGATCCGAGATACTGGTAGGATACTCAAAAACGAAAACCGAAACCGATCTTGCCTCCCTGGTAGAGAGTGCCTGCGGACAGTTCTGCGAAACCGTAGAATTTGTGTCCGAAGGTGACTCCTATCGGGGAGGCTTGTGCTGCGAAGAACAGCGACGGCTCCGTGCAGTCGAAGTTTACGACTCCAATACCCGCCTCGACCTTTCCATAGAGGGTGAGATTCTCTTTTGTCAGATAATTCATGGTGATCTGAGGCATTACGGCGTACATGTCCATGATGTGGTCTCGCCCGTCGTCACCGTTTCCGCTGAAACGGCTCCAGCTAAGGTCCGCCCCTACCGCCAGCCAGCGGTTAAGTTTGCGGGCTATGTCCAGTGACAGGTCGCCGGTGGTGATGCCGCTGTCGCTTCCGCCTTCGGTCTCATCGGACGTGATGTGGTTGAGAGCTCCGAAAGCATAGAGAACAAGCCCGGAAATCGGGGCGTAACCCCAACCGGCCCGGACTTCCCAGCTGTAGTCTGGATTATATTTTTCTGTGGTCTGCCCTGATGAGGACATTGCGACCGCGCAAAGGGCGGTGGCGCAGAGGATGATTTTCCGTAGCATAAAGATATTTTACTCGCGGTAAAAATGCGAAAACAATTTCAATTTGCAAAATGCTTTGCCCATTTAGGTTTCAAAACGTCGGGATTTGAGCCGTTTTATTTGCTGTTTGTAAATAGCAGCCTGTTTTTCAGAATGTTGCGATATTGTTAAATTTTTCTATATTTGCTGACAAAGTGTATTTATCCTATTATTATGAAGAAGTTATTTTATCTTTCCTGCGGCGCTGCGCTAGTGCTCGCCGCTTCCTGCAACAAGGTGGAAGTCGCTCCTGGCCCTCAGCCAAGGCCGGCAAGTACGACCGTTGATCTCAGCCACGACGGCACGGCCAACTGTTATCTGCTCTCCGAACCTGGAGTGTATTCGTTTGATGCTACGGTGCGCGGCAACGGTGCCGAGACCGAGGGGTTGGCAAAACCTGCCGCTCTTGCTCCAGCCGGGGCCAAACTTGTCTGGGAGACAGAGAAAGGCCTTGTAAGCGCTGTCTCTTATGCTGACGGGAAGATAAGTTTCACATCATCCGGTAATCCGGGCAATGCTCTCATCGCCGCCCTTGATGCGGACGGTAATATCATTTGGAGCTGGCATATATGGTATCCTGAAGACGAGGTTCTGACTTATGGCCTGAAGTCCGGCTACCGTGCGATGAACATGGATCTGGGGGCTCTTGCGGCCGAATTCAGCACTGACTCTGATGTGAAGCCTTATGGAATGCTTTACCAGTGGGGCCGCAAGGATCCGTTCCCTCCCGCACCGACCCGTACCGGTGACACTCAGACCGTGGGGGCTCCGCTCTACGATGCCGACGGCCAGCAGGTAAGTATAGATCATACTTCCTGGACATCCTCTGACGAGAACACTCTTGAATTTGCAATTGCAAACCCTACCGTGTGCGTGGCGAGCGGAGCTCTTGCCGCCACTTCCCAGGACTGGCTTGCCGAGTCTGTCGATGGCCTTTGGGGCAACCCTCTCGGCAGCGTCCGTGACAGAGCCACCAACACATATCCCAACAAGGGAGCGAAGTCCTATTATGACCCGTGCCCTGTGGGATATCGTGTTCCGCCGGCGGATGTATTCAGCACATTTACGACATCCGGAGGGTATGCCTGGACAATTGACTCTTTCGATGTGGCTGACGCCGATGGTGACGGAGATGTCGATGCCAATGACTTTGACTGCGGATGGCGTTTCAATGTGACAAGCGGCAACAGTCTCTTTTTCCCTGCGGCCTCACGCTATTATGGAGCTTATGGTATGCTGATGGGCTCAATGAGCGGGCTCTGGGGCAACTATTGGGGTAATGCGGCCGCTGAAGCCAGCTATGGCAAGCCGGGTGTCGCATTCTGCGTGCTTTCATTCGCCAAGTCTCCGATGACCGTCTCCCCGGCAGCTACGGCCGCCCGTGCCGAAGGCATGGCTGTCCGTTGCATCAAGGAGTAGTATTGCCGCTGACGGTATACGATAAGAGGAGGTCGCCCCCTTTTGGGCGACCTCCTCTTATCGTGTTTATAGGAGCGGGGCTCCGCCCCTCTATAATTCGAGCCGCAGGTAGTCGTAGAGCACTCCGGTGTTGAGCGAGCCTCCAGGGAGGGTTATGGTGAGGCGGTTGCCGCCCTCGCGGAGTAAGCTGCTGTCGAAGGCGAACTCTGTCTCATACCAGATGCCGTGGAATCCGTGGCGGGTGATCACCCCGTCGCGGGTTTGCCGGAGCTGGAGCGTGCCTGCCGGCTTGCCGTTGACGCCGATTTCAAGTTCCTGGGCGGCGGTGCCGCAGATGGCGAGCCTGAGAGTGGCCGTGGCTCCGGCGGACGGTGCCTTGTCCATATTGAACCTGACGGTGTACGGGGTCGCCCTGCCTTCTCCGGAGACTCCGAAGAACGGACGGACTGTGGCGTCCTTGGATGTGTTGTGCGGAACCTGGAGATATGGCCACTCACGGGAGCAGTCCCCCTTGTCAGCATTGAAATCCACATCAGAGGGGAATTCTGTGGCATATTTCAACACGACCTCGGGATTCCGGAAGCTGTCGAAGAGGGCGAATTCCGAACCTGTACGGTTAGGGACGCCGACTTCGAAAACCTGAGCCCCCTTGCGGACCGGTTTCCACTCCAGTTCCCCGAGATCAAGGTCCTTGCCTGGAACCACTTCAATATCCGCGAGGGAGAATTCCCCCAGCACTTCGTCGGCGAAGGCGTGGAGGGTGTATCTGCCCGGGCGGATATTCTTGAGCGTGAAGACCCCGTCTGCGTCGCCTTTCCCCCAGAACTGGTAGTGCTTGGCGTCTCTCTGCCAGAACGACTCAGGGTCGGTGAGGCCGACATTCACATTGGTCATGGTGCGCCCGCCGTCGTTGAGCGTCAGCTTGCCGCTCACCGTGGACCGCGGCACGTTATACGCTTCGGCCTTGACCCAGCTGTACGGCCAGGCCTGCCGCTCCTTTGCCGCCTGCTCTCTGGCGTCGGCATAGAGCCCGCTGTGGTCCGAGCCGCTGTTGAGGTAGATCACGAACGGGCCAATGACCTTCTCCCAGGCCTCTCCTTCATCGACCTTGACTTCGGCGCCGCCGTAGTGGCTGCTGCGCCAGTAGTTGAGCACGCACGGCGCCGCTACCGGATTGGTGTCCCTGTGGCCCATGAATTCCACTTTGGTCGGGCCGCCGCTCATGTATTCCATGGACGGGTTGAGGATGAAGAAACCGAGACTGTCGCTCGTGCTGGACCATCCGAACGCCGGATTGACGGACTGCACGGCGGTGTAGACATACTTGTCTCCGGCATAGTGCTCTTTGGGGTAATGGAAGTCAACCTTGCTGTCCACGCTCATCCAGTCGAACATCGGGGCCAGCTTGGCGCAGAAGCGGGCTTCTCCTATGGCCGTGGCCGGATAGCTCTCCGGGTGGGTGAAGATGCAGTATGTGTATATCTTCGGGCTTCCGTCTTCAATCGCGTAGCGGATTTCGACGTCCGCCGCGAACTGTCCGTCCGCAGTGGCGCCGGGGCCTGTCCCCATCTTGCGCCCGACGGCGCGGCCCTTGACAGACACTTCCGCCATCTTCCCGCGGCTGGATGCCGGTTCTATCGTGATCCTGGTCTCGGCCTCCCCGCTGTCTTTCGGGCCGGCCGCGTCGTGTGACCAGAAGCCGTACTGGTGGTCGGTCATCCCGGGGTTCAGCCCGTGCATATTCGCTCCGGGGGGATCGAGGACAAGGTCCGGACGGCCCAGGGAATCCATCCTGACGGCCAGCATCTCCTTGCCTTTGTAGTTGACTGAGACAAGGTCTCCTGATGCTTTGGCCACGGTCGCCTTGACTATGCCGTTGTCAAGCACATAGGTAAGGGCGTCTTCCGTGACGCTGACGCTCCCTCTTGAGCAGGAGCACAGTACTGCTGCAGCAGCGGCGAGTATGATTATCGTTCTTTTAACCATTTTATTATGTTGATTTGTGTCATTGAGGTCATTCTTGCATAGTCGTCAGGCTCTATGAGCTTGAGGTTCCCGGCCGCGCCGGACAGGGTGTAGATTCCCTCGGCCCTGCTGACCGCCTCCCTGACGGCGCGGCAGTCAGCGTCACGGTCCATTGTCGGCTGGACTATCAGGACATTGCGCGGCGCGCACAGGGCGATCAGGTCGTCGAAATCGTATGGCAGGCGATCTTCCTGGCCGAGGAAGAACTCGAGGCGAGGCTGCATGGCGAAAAGGCGGCTGTAGCGCGACATGCCGCTGAGAGGCGTCCCAGGCTTGTCGCTGCGCATCGGGGAGAAACCGCAGACAGACACGATGTTGCTTATGCGTCCGTCCAATGCTCCGGCGTACAGGGCCACGGTGCCTCCCATGGCGTACCCGAACACGGAAATCCTGGAACTGTCCACGAGGCTTTCCTTCCCGAGGGCATCGATCGCGCCGCTCACATCCTCGACCATCCTCCCGAGCCGTGACCAGTGAGGATAACGGTCGTAGAACTTGGCGTACTCCCCGTACCGGCTTCCGAAACCGGTCTGGTCATATGCGAGGACGGCATAGCCTTCCTTGACGAGGGCGAGGACGGGGTGGATGTCCCTGCGGTAAACCCACATGTATCCGAGCGGGTAGTGGAAACCGTGCAGCCATATCACCACTGGAAGGGATGCGCCTTCCGGGGTGCCGGCCGGGTAGTAGAGGTCAGCCTGTACATTGTCGGGGCCGAAACTGATCCGCCTGGAGGCGGCGACGGCTCCGTCTTCTTCCGTCCATCCGAACTCGGAACTCTTCTTGCTCATTACCCATGCCGGCACGTCCGGCCCGAGCTGTCCCGGCCTGAACTTGCCTTTCAGCATCTCGACCGGCCCGCTGCTGTCCGGCTTGAATAACGCCGGCTTGATTCCGGCTGTGGCCGGCTTCTCCCCGAGCATCTGCTCGACGGATGCCTTGAGCGCAGGTTTTCGCGCTTCCCATTCGCGGGCGTTGCGCGCGAGTTTACCGCCATTTTTATGGGCGGGATAATCTGCCGGGTCCAGGCTCTCTCCGCTGCTCCGTTTCCATTTGTCGAAATCCCACGGGAATACCGGCGTGTAGCTCCACGCGGCATCGCTGCGTCCGAACTGTATGTCCAGGAAATCGATGCTTGCCTGGATGTCGTTGCTCCCGTGGAAGCCAGGCACGCTCAGGAGGCTCACTCGGTCTCCGGCCCCGAGCATCTCGTAGACCGGAAGTGCAGAGTCGTAGACCCTCTCCTGCGCCCACCCGTTGGCGACTTCGTCGTTGAATCCCCACTCCATCAAAGCGGCACGCGGAGCTATCAGGGAGAGGAGCAGGTTCGCGTCGACGGGAAGCCTGTCCTCCTTGCCGGAGAAGAACCTCAGTTCCGGCCTGTACCAGTCCGGGAACATCCTCGTGGTGCTCTCGATGCTCTCTCCGCCGTAGCGCTCTCCGGCGTATCTCCACGGCACGAAACCGCCTACTCCGGTGCTGCCGGCCACAAGGGCCTTGACCCTCTCGTCCCTTGCCGCCGCGATGGCGGCCATCTTGCCGTCTCTGGAGTAGCCGTATATGGCGACCTTGTCCATGTCGATTTCCGGCACCGTCTCGAAATAGTCCAGAACTATGGATATGAGCCAGGCCCTGCGCGGCAGGGTTGCGAAACTGTATTCCGGATAGAGTTTTCTCAGCGCTGCCCCGTCATCGGCGAAGTCGCTGCCGGCGAAGCCTGCCGAGATGTATCCCCTGCGCAGCAGGGTGTTGCCGAATCCGCCGAGGGTAGGGGAGAGAAGCACAGGGAATTTCTCTCCTTGATGTCCTGACGGGAAAGTCAGGCTTACCCGTACGCTTCCCTTGTCGTGGGGGCCGAAGATGAGCTTG